>JBFLZA010000483.1:0-7350 GCA_040756535.1 Cyanobacteriota bacterium | reverse complement strand
CTTAAGGTAGGATAGAGGTCGAGATTGCCTTTCGATACCAGGTAGCAGCGTTCTTCCTGATGGTCAGCGATCGCTTCCCAAGGATGGCACAAGCGGAAATCTTGTACTCTCCCATCTGCTAAACTCACACCAGCGAGGAGTTTGAAGGCATCCTTACGCACTTTGGCTTCTTCAGGATTGAAATAGCGATCGGGAAGTAGATATTCTTTTATAACAATGGGTTGACTATTTGAGAGTTGCGTGCCTCGATACAAGCGTCCCATTCCCCGACGTCGCAGTAAATGTTCGACGCGATATCGTCCCCGATTCCCGCGAATTTCTGCTTTTTCTGATAAAACCGCTGGAAACCCACATTCCCGGCAGTACTTTGTCTCTGGGCTTTCCTGCACCGTCTGTTGGAGGTATTCACAGGTTAAAGCGTCAGCCCAACGGCACCGATACTTGGTATAAATCGGTTCAGCAACCAGATGGGTTTTCCGCGACTCAGCTTCCTTTACGGCTGTAGCAATGGCGGCTTCTTCCTCAAGTTCTTCCTCTGAAGGGGTTTTGAACTCGGCAATAAAGGGAAATAGCCAGCGTAAATTGGCGGGGATGAAGCTTTCTAGGCGACTTCTGACGTTACTGATAACAAAATCTCGTCTACCGGCTGCTTCGCTGCTTGCCCTCCTGGATAGTTCTCCTAGTACTCTGCGAGTAAGCTTCTTTTTCTTTGCCATAAAACTAATGGGACTGAGCAGGGCTTATCGCTCCCGTCTGCTGTATCACATGAGTCAATTCATGAGCTGTCAAGTCGGAAATAGCAGGGGACTTACTAGCTCCAAAGTAAATATCATGACCTTGAGTAAATGCCTGGGCACCTAAGTCCTTGTTCATCTGAATAGCCTCACTGTCAGTATGCACTCGCACTTGACTAAAATCAGCACCAAATCTCGGCTCCATGAAAGAGCGAACCTCATTGGGTAAAGGGTTTCCTCCCCCTTTGCTACTGTTAAGTCGATTCTCCAAGTTGGTATTCTTGCTACCTGCTTCTGCCATTGGTTGCTGTGAGGGTTTGGTTTGCAGGGGTTCTTCCTCTTCTTCTGGGGGTTGTGCCATATCCCGTTGCAGGGTGAAGCTGTCAGATGGCTTAGTTTGCAGGGGTTCTTCCTCTTCTTGTGAGGGTTGTGCCATTTCCCGTTGGACAAGGGGAGTGATAGAAGCAGCCAAAGGTTTGGTTTGCAAGGATTCTTCCTCTTGTGGAGGTTGTGCCATATCCCGTTGTACTGGTAGCTGATTTACAGGTGCAGCCATACCCATTACTTGAGTTGCCACTTGGTCAGCTTCCTGCTCGTACTTGTCTCCAGGTGCTCCTATACTCAACTTCGGTTGAATCACTGAAGAAGGTGTATCAGCATGTACCTGTACCTGAGAGAAGTTGTGACCAAAACGAGCAGCCCTATCAAGTTGGGTTTGTAGGTCTGGTGTAGGGTCATTCTGCGGCTGCACCTTGGTTAAGTTAGCCTCATTATTGAAAGGGCGCTGCGGAAAAATGCGACGTTCTGACGTGGATGAGGACTGCGATCGCGTTTTTCTCTGGAGTTGCTTTCGGGTATACATTTTCTCAGTCCTTGCTTGACGGCTTGGAGTGGTACACCAATTTCTTCAGTTTTGGAGCCTGATATTACACTACATTCTTTTTATTCAAGTTACTCTTGTCCAAAAGTCGAAATTAGCGATCGCACCAACTGTATTCTCTAAAATAATGATCGATATCAGTGCCCTGCCTTCATTTTGAGTAAAAGTACTTGCTGAGCAGACCGCTTCACAAAGCAAACGATGAATAATGCGATCGCGAATTTCTGGCGCTGGGTAGTTCTCGCTCACTCAGAGCCAATATTCTAGTCAAAATACATCGCAAGCAATATTGAATTTATTTATGAAAATTTACAGTTTGATTTGCCTAAAGTGGGTGACACTTAAGCCATAACTACGTCCCTTAGTTACACTTCTAAAGTACAGTCAAGTTGTCAGGCTATTGCTTTTGGAGGGAGACATGAACTTCTCAATCTTCAGAAATAGTTCTACCAACAAAACTGCATATGAAAATTAGCTATCTACTGACAGCACTGTCCTTGATAGGAGTAATTGCAGCCAAACCCATCTGTGCACAACCCATTGTTCCCGCTGCTGATGGCACCAACACCCAAGTTACCCCCCATGGCAACCGCTTCGACATTCACGGTGGTTCTCTTTCTGGAGATGGTGTTAATCTCTTCCACAGTTTCCAACAATTTGGACTAAATTCGGGTCAAATTGCTAATTTTCAATCAAATCCTTCTATTCACAATATTTTAGGGCGAGTAACAGGCGGTGACGCCTCAATTATTAATGGTTTAATTCAGGTAACAGGGGGCAACTCTAACTTATTTTTGATGAACCCAGCTGGGATTGTATTTGGCGCGAATGCAACGCTCAATGTCCCTGCTGACTTCACAGCTACTACTGCCACTGGAATTGGGCTAAAAGCTCCTAATGGAGAAACAAATTGGTTCAATGCTTTCGGTAACAATAACTACCAAACTTTAGTCGGTACTCCCAGTCAGTTTGCTTTTTTAGATACACAACCTAGTGCAATTGTCAACTCCGGTCATTTGGCAGTGCAAGAAGGGAAAAGTTTAACCTTACTTGGCGGTAGTGTTCTGAATACCGGGCAACTCAATGCACCCTCCGGAACGATTACAATTGCTGCCGTTCCTGGCTCAAGTTTAGTCCGCATTAGCCAACCCGGACATGTGCTGAGTTTGGAAATTGACCCTCAAGCGCCTGCTGCTGCGAATGGAATTACACCGCAATCCCTGCCGCAGTTGCTAACCGGAGACGGTGGGAGTAGTGTAACGGGGGCCACGGTTAATAGTGGAGGACAGGTAACACTAACAAATTCTGGCACAGTTGTTACCAGCGAGACAGGGACTGCAATTGCCTCCGGTACTCTTGATGTCTCACCTTCCCCAGCCCCCCCTTACCAAGGGGGGGAGAAAGAGGGAGTTGGCGGCAATGTGAACGTTGTGGGTAACAGAGTAGGACTCTTCAGCGCCAATATCAATGCGGCTGGTACCAATGGTGGTGGTACGGTGCGAATTGGTGGAGGTTATCAAGGCCAAGACACTATTCCCAATGCTTCACGCACCTTCGTCAGTAGTGATTCAATGATTAATGCTGATGCCCTAAATCAGGGTGACGGGGGACAGGTAATAGTCTGGGCAGATGAGGCAACTCGTTTCTACGGTACAGTTACGGCGCGGGGTGGGTTGCAAAGCGGAAATGGTGGCTTTGCTGAAGTGTCGGGTAAAGGATTCCTTGACTATGCTGGCACCGCTAACTTATCAGCTCCTCAAGGTCAATTTGGAACTTTACTCTTAGATCCAACTAATATCACGGTTGTTGCAGGTGGAAATGATGCAGCCCAACTCGCTGCTAACGATGAGTTTGCCGATCCGGGAGCAGATAGCAGCATCAACAACGGCACGATTAATGCAGCAACGGCAAATGTCATTCTGCAAGCTACGAATAATATTACCTTTGATGCACCTATTGATATTGCTCAACAAGGAGTTGGTATTACCGCTCAAGCCAACAACAATATTTTTGTTAATCAGAGCCTTACTACTAATGGAGGTGCCGTCAACTTAATAGGTGATAGTGACAATAGCGGTGCAGGCAGAGTGGTAATCAATGGTGCCATCTCAACATTGGGTGGGGATATTACTATTAAGGGCAATGGTAATACCAATAGTGGTATCACGGCATTCAGTCAGATCAACTCAGGAGGCGGGAATATCAGCCTCACCGGAACTGCCACAGGGGCTGGTGAGTTTGTTAGGGGCATACAGGTTACAGGCGGTATTACCTCACAGGGTGGGGAAATTACTATTATTGGGACAAGTACTGGGCAGGGTAATGGCCCAAACTCAGAAGGCATTGCTACCTTCGGTGAGGCGATCAATTCAGGGGGCGGGAAAATCTCGTTCACCGGAAGTAGTACCAACGGCGCGGGGATAGGAATTCATAACCAAATCCTCTCGAATACCGGAGAAATCAATTTCATTGTCACGGATGCCAGCTTACAAGGAATCATTATTGCCGATGACGCTCCAGGAATTGAGATCGACTCAGGAGGCGGGAATATTAGCTTCACAGGAGCTAGCAACAGCAATGTTGGCATTATTACCACCAGCCCAATCAACTCTAGGGGTGGAAACATTACCTTCGATGGAACTAGCACCGCGACTGGTGAATTCGCTGGCATCTTCGTTGATGACACTATCAACTCAGGGGGCGGGGAGATTAGCTTCACGGGGAATAGCAGCAGCTATGTCGGCATCTTGAATAAAGACACCAGCACAATCGACTCCGGAGGCGGAAATCTTACCTTCAACGGGACTAGCACCGGGCTTGGTACATCTGGTAGAGGGATTAGTTCTGAAGGGGTTGTTCTCTCAGAGGGTGGGGATATTGTATTTACGGGAAATAGCCTCACCGAGTTTGGCATCTTTAACAACAACACGATCGCCTCCGGAGGAGGAAACATTACCTTCAACGGCACGACACAGGGAACTGATAACTCTGCCAGAGGCATCTTCGTGAATGGGGATATCACCTCAGGAAACGGCGACATCAACTTAACGGGTAATAGCAGCAATACGGGCATTTATTTAACCAATGCAACCCTCGCTTCTGGAAGCGGCAATCTTACCCTAAGTGCTGACAAAATGATTTTTAACGGTACTTCTACTGCGACTGGCACGGGTAATTTGGTGTTACAACCCACTACCCCCAATCTCAATCTGGACATTGGTGGAACCTTTTTGAGTGCAGCAGCAGTGGAACGATTTAGTGGCTTTTCCTCCACGACTCTTGGAGCCAATGACAGCAGTGGTGACATTACGTTGGGAGATGATGTCGCGTTTAATACCCCAGTTACGTTGCGATCGCTGAATGGCTCCATTAACACCAACGGTTTTACGATTACTGGAGCCGGTGACATTACATTACTAGCCAACCAAGGGATTACCACTGGCCCTATCATCAATCCAGGTCAGCAGATTACCATTACCAGCAACAACGGCAATATCGATACTAGTGCTGGAACACTGAATACTAGCTCCACTACTGGTAACGGGGGAGCGATTCGCCTGACGACGGCTGGCGACATTACCACGGGTGATATTTTATCAAATGGTGCTGCTCAGGGAAAAGATATTACCCTGACGAGCGCAGAGGGAGCAGTTACCACGGGTAACTTGAACGCTTCAGGGGTAACTGGAGGTGGCTCAATTACGATTTCTGCTCGGACTCAGATTACTACAGGGGTGATAGATTCCAGTGCTAGTTCTGGCAATGGGGGTAATGTTTTCCTCGACCCTTTAAATGATATCCAAGTTGTTTCGATTAATGCCCAAGGGGGAAGAGCTGGCAGAGGAGGAGACGTTGATATTACTACAGACCAGTTTTTCCGGGCAACGGGCAGTTTTAGCGATCGCAATGGCATAACTGCCAGCATTTCTACGGCTGGAGGAGTGGGAGGCGGTTCAATTACAATCCGGCATGGCGGCGGATTGTTGGGAACGCCCTTTGATGTGGGAAATGCAGCAGTTAATGGAACGTCTGGCGCAATTAGCAATGGAATCGATACGATTTCACCCGTTCAGTCATTTCCTGGCCCCTTCACTTTGGGCGATATCGACATCGTGACTTCGTCGTTTTTCCTGGATCAAACGGTATTTTTCAATCGTGACGACGATTTTGAGGGTCTGGATAATGAGAAATCATTAACGCTATTAGAGCAAATTACGAGTATCGACTCCCTGGAGATTGATGCCGCTTTTGCTGAAACGGAGGAGTTCTTAACCTACCAGTTTGAGCAATATTTAGGACTACCGTTGAGTGAGACTGTATCTTTAGAACAAGCTCGTGCAACGCTGCGGAAAAATCAGGCAGCAACAGGTGTGAAATCAGCGCTGATTTATGCCGTATTTGTACCGGATATTCAGGAAGAGGCGACAGAAGGTTCAGCTAACTCAGGGCTTCAGAATCAAGCTCAACGCCTTCTCAAGCGCACACCAAAAGATAGCGACCAACTAAAGCTAATCTTGGTAACAGCCGATGGAAAAGCGATTGGGCGGCGCGTACCCAATACAACACGAGCCAAAGTTCTGGAAGAGGCAAGCCTATTTCGGAGTAGAATTACCGACCCCAGGCAACCGCGACACCGCTATATTCCCATGGCAGAGCAGCTTGATCAATGGCTGGTGGCACCCATTGCCAGGGATTTACAAGCCGAAGGCATCCAAAATCTTGTTTATATTATGGATGTGGGTTTGCGTTCTGTACCGTTGGCTGCTCTTTATGACGGGCAGGACTTTTTGGTGCAGCGCTACAGTATTGGTTTAATGCCCAGTCTGAGCTTAACCAATACTCAATACCAGGACATTACCAATTCTCAAGTGCTAGCGATGGGGGCATCGCAGTTTACGGATGATAATCCCTTACCTGCTGTACCCGTTGAGTTGTCTCTCATCACTCCCCAGCTATGGCAGGGTAAGTCTTACCTCAATTACGGCTTTACGTTAAATAATCTGAAAATGCAACGCCGTCAGAAGCCGTTTGATATTATTCACTTAGCGACTCACGCCCATTTTAAACCTGGGACACCGGATAACACTTACATTAATCTGTGGAACAGTAAGCTATCGCTTAGCCAACTGCCGACTTTAGGCTGGAAGAACCCACCTGTGGAGTTACTAGTTCTCAGTGCTTGTCGCACGGCATTAGGCGATCGCGAAGCAGAATTGGGCTTTGCGGGGTTAGCGACGCAAGCAGGTGTTAAGTCAGTTTTAGGGAGTTTGTGGAACATCAGCGATGAAGGGACGTTAGGGCTGATGACGGAATTTTACCAACAGTTGAAGACGGCACCCATGAAAGCAGAGGCGTTGCAGCAGACGCAACTGGCAATGCTGAAGGGGGAAGTTCGCTTGGAAGGTGGAACATTACAGACTACAGGGAAGGATGTCCCTCTACCACCGGAACTGGCAAAGTTGGAAGACAAAAATCTCTCTCATCCTTATTACTGGAGTGGATTTACGATGATTGGTAGCCCTTGGTAGCAAGGGATTTCCCGAAAATAAGTTATTCAGTCTTGTGGCGTAGGCGTCCCACCTGCCATATCATTAGGGGCAGGCAAGATGCCTACCCCACTCTATTTGTGTTCGTCTTCGGGTTGCTGGTTGGTTCTAGGTAGCAAATCCTGAAAATCGAGAGATGGCATTTTAAAGTCACTAAGCGATCGCGCGATCGCATTGTCTGCCATTTCTT
>JBFLZA010000482.1:0-7378 GCA_040756535.1 Cyanobacteriota bacterium | reverse complement strand
AAGGGGGCACAGTAGACATTACCACTGATAGTGATTTCCGAGCAACAAATACATTCACAGACCGTAACGGGACGAGAGCCAGTATTTCCACATCTGGGGGGACTGGAGGCGGTGACATTACTATCCGGCATGGAGGCAATGGCATCACTCCCTTTGATGTTGGGGATGCAATCACCAATGGTACTGATGGAACGATTACAAGTGGAAAATTTGCGATCGCGTCTACCCCCGTTCAATCCTTTCGCTATACCTACAAACAAGGGAACATTCGTATCATTAGCGTTCCACCACCAGAGCCACTGCCACCAGAGCCACCCCCACCGCCACCAGAGTCACCCCCACCACCTTCCTCTAAAATTGACCCCGATCTACCAGCTACCCGCGAAACACTTCGCACGATTGAACAAGCAACAGGTGTTAAGCCTGCTGTAATCTATGCGTTCTTTGTTCCTCCCATTCTTGAATCGGATGCCGATGTGATGTCTGACTCTTCACCTGGTTCTGTACGCTCCGAAGCTGGACTTCCCGAACATCTCCTGCGCGTAGATGGCGACCAGTTGGAACTAATCCTCGTAACTCCAGACGGCCCCCCCATTCGTAAGCGGGTGAATGGAACGACACGCAAACAAGTTCTCCAAACCGCGAGGCAATTGCGCCGTAACATCACAGATATCGCCAGTCGCCGCCCTGACTACCTGCCTCCTGCCCAAAAAATGTATCAGTGGCTAGTCGCCCCTTTAGAAGCAGATATAAAAGCTCATGACATCCAAAATCTCGTCTTCGTCATGGATGTGGGGCTGCGTTCCGTACCCCTAGCCGCCCTCCACAATGGTCAAAGCTTTCTCGTAGAAAACTACAGTGTTGGTCTAATGCCCAGTGTCAGCTTGACCGATACCCGCTACCAAGACATCAAAAACGTCCAAATGCTGGCGATGGGAGTGTCAGAATTTACCAACCAACCGTCTTTACCCGCCGTTCCTGTGGAATTGTCTGAAGTCACGGCCTTATGGAAAGGTCAATCGTTCCTAAATCAAGACTTCACGCTAGACAATCTCAAGGCACAACGCCGCCAAAACCCTTTTGGCATCGTTCACCTGGCAACCCATGCCTTTTTTCAACCAGGGAAACCGAGTGACGCCTATATTCAGTTATCGAACGGAAAGTTGCAATTAAACCAACTGCGACAACTAGGCTGGCATGACCCACCCGTAGAGTTATTGGTACTGAGTGCTTGTAGAACGGGACAGGGGGATGAAGACGTGGAGTTGGGCTTTGCCGGATTAGCATTGCAAGCTGGAGTCAAGTCAGTCCTGGCGAGTTTATGGTTTGTCAGCGATGAAGGAACGATGGCACTGATGACTAATTTTTACGAGGAATTGAAACAAGCGCCGATTAAAGCGGAGGCATTGCGAAGGGCACAAGTCGCGATGCTCAAAGGAGAGGTGAGGTTAGAGAATGGCAAGTTGGTGACTCCTGATAGAGTACTGCCCTTGCCGCCAGAACTAGCAATATTAGGGAATCAAACGCTGTCCCATCCCAAGTTCTGGACAGCTTTTACGATGGTTGGCAATCCTTGGTAAGGGGCTTGAAGGTTGAAGGTTGAAGGTTGAAGGTTGAAGGTTTGAAGGTTCAGAACTTTGCTATAGCTACCCTTTTTAAGTCGGAGCTTTAGTGAGGAGGTTGGGGGGATCGAGATATGTAAGGTCAATATTGTGAATGCTATGAGGTCACTATTCTCCAAGTTTTCTGAGTCTTTCGACGCTATATGGCAACTTCTGACATCAAAGAAGCTTGATGTCGTAATTGTTTGCATGACTGCAACCAGCTTGCTCCTTGGGATACGACAGCTAGGCTGGCTACAACCCTTGGAACTGGCAGCTTTCGATCGCATGGTTCGCCTCCGCCCGGATGAAGGCTCCGATCCTCGCTTGTTAGTGGTAGAACTTACAGAGCAAGACATAGACTCGCTCAAGCAATACCCTGTCTCCGATCGCGTTTTGGCACAAGTCTTGAGAAAATTAGACCAGTATCAGCCCAGAGTGATTGGTTTAGATCTAGCTCGTAACATTCCGATCAATCCCGGTCATACCGAACTGGTTGCTCAATTCAAAAATCCCAAGCTTTTTGCCATTACCTTCATCGGCAATACAGACTTGGAAAGAGTACCCCCTCCTCCAGGCATTCCAGAAGAACGGATTGGTTTTAGTGACTTTGTCACTGATTCCGATGGCGCTATTCGCCGCAATTTAATGTATGTTTCTACTGACGAGACAACTACTCTCTTATCATTTTCCCTACACCTTGCCCTCGCTTATTTGGCAGAGCAAAACATTTCACTTCAGGTCACCAAAACTAACACCCTTAAGCTCAAAAATACCGAGTTGACGAAGTTGCGCTTCGATTCCGGTGGCTATCAAACTATTGATGATACGGGTTATCAAATTCTGCTGAATTACCGTTCTGCTAACAACCCAGCACGCCGCGTTACCTTCACCCAAGTTTTGAACGGACAGATTGACCCAAACTGGGTAAAAGACAAGATTGTGCTAATTGGCGTTAATTCACCGATTGCTAAAGATGCTTTCCCCACTCCCTACAGTGCAACTGAACAAGGAAATCCCCAAATGCCGGGAGTTTTGATTCACGCCCAAATGGTGAGTCAAATTCTCAGTGCTGTTCTTGACAAAAAAGCTTTATTTTGGTATTGCTCTGAATGGGTAGAGGTATTGTGGATTGCTGCATGGTCAGCAGTCGGCGGCGTTTTGGTAGCGCGAATTCACAATCTCCTCATTGTAGGGTTGAGCAGTCTAGCCTGTCTCGGTGTCCTGTTTGGTTTGACCCTGTCACTGTTTAGCCAGGGGGGATGGATACCTCTAGCAGCACCCACTCTAGCCTTGATTACCACTGGCATCACTGTCGGCATTTACCAGCGGCAACTGCTCAAACAACAAGAACAGATGGTGATGAAGCTCTTAGGGCAGCAAACGTCACCGGAAATTGCCCAAGCGCTGTGGAACGAACGCGATCGCCTCCTCTCTTCTGGACTTTTACCCGGCCAACGCGTAACGGCAACGATGTTACTCTCCGACCTCAAAGGCTTTAGCACCATCTCGGAAAAAATGCCGCCAGAAGAGGTGATGGCTTGGTTGAATGAATACTTGCCCGTCATGGTGCGGGAAGTGCAAAACCATCATGGGATTATCAACAAGTTTACGGGTGATGGTGTGTTAGCCGTGTTCGGGGTGCCCATACCTGCCGCTAACGATGCGGAAGTTGGGGAAGACGCACGCAATGCGGTTGCTTGTGCACTGGCAATGAGCGATCGCTTGCAGGAACTCAACCCAACTTGGCAATCTCGCGGTTTACCCGCCGTTCAGATGCGCGTCGGAATTTACACAGGGCCGATAATGGTGGGCAGTTTGGGTGGCAAAGAGCGCTTAGAATACGGCGTAATTGGGGACAGCGTTAATATTGCAGCACGTTTGGAAAGTTGCCAGAAAGACTGTCAACCCTGTGACTGTCGGATACTGATTGCTCATGAAACTTTGGTTCACCTCCAGCATGAGTTCCAGGTAGAAGCTTGGGGTGCGCTGCAATTAAAGGGAAAACAACACAAAGTTGAGGTTTACCGAGTAATTGGTCGAAAAGCTTGAAAACGGCTCAAACCAGGGTTCAAAGGTAACTAACTATGTTTTGGAGAAAGTTCCGTACAACTCTCATTACACTCTGCCTAGCATCCCTTTTGGGTACGCTGCTATCGGGTTTATCGATGCGGGTACTTGCACAACAGTCCTTATCCCAAATCCAAGAGCGATCGGTCAGAATGCAACCTTCTACAAGGTTAGCGCTGTCTACTTTACAGGCAAACTCGCCTCCTCTTCCGCCTGTAGGGTTACCAGGCAGGAGGACGGCAGGCGCTGGACGGGGTTGTCCTTCTAGCGAGGTGGCAAATGCTCCTAGTCAGCCATCCAATGAAAACTCTTTAACGGCATTGATGCCAACCAAGAACTTGGGAAAGACTGTTGCAACCTATCCCACGTTCTTTTTCTACATCCCTCAAACGTCTGCAACATCAGCAAGGTTTGTTCTCCTCAATGAAGAAAACGAAAATCGGGTTTACGAAACAACGTTCGCGATTAGTGGCAACCCCGGTATTATCAGCATCAGCATCCCTGCTTTCGTAACATTGCCACCGCTAGAAATTAGTAAGAACTATCACTGGTACTTTCACATCATTTGTCCTTTTGAACAATTAGATGGGAATATTAAAGCAGATGGAGATATGGGAGAGGTATATGTAGATGGGTGGGTTCAACGAGTCGAACCGACACCACCCCTGATTAGTCAATTGGAACAGGCTTCTCCACGAGAACGAGTCGCTCTTTACCAAAAAAATCACCTTTGGTATGATGCTCTGGCGACCTTAGCGGAACAACGTCGCTTGCAACCTGAGGATGCTACGCTCGAAACCGAGTGGGAAAACCTGTTGAGGTCAGTGAAATTGGACGCAATTGTTCAACAACCTCTAGTTGGAAGTTTACCCAGTGAAGGGCTTGATTAGGGTGAGAACTTTTGAGCTGTAAGTTTTGTGGTGAATACTTCCTGCTATAGATTCGCCTTCTAAGTTGCAACTTATACACTACAAGTGAACAGTACGGAACTACTGTAAGGGCACGACGATATCGTTGCCCTACTCTTTATTGAAAAGTTTAGGTAATCTTTGGGAGAGAAGGGAGATGTAAAAAATTGGTGTTGATGTTGCTTTTCTATGTCAGTGATGACCGTTATGCCATCTCAGGCAGCCAAGTGGTAGAAGTGATTCCTCTAGTAGAGCTGAAGAAGCTGGCGCGATCGCCTAATTATGTGGCTGGATTGCTAAACTACCGGGGTAGGATTATCCCTGTGATTGATTTATGCCAATTGCTGGCAGAACAGCCCTACCGTCATCACTTGAGTACTCGGATTATTGTCGTCAATTACTTGGGCGAAGAACAGACTCCCTACCTTTTAGGATTAATTGCAGAGCGAGTTACAGAAACGTTGGATATCCGAGAAACTGACTTGATTGATTCAGGAATTCAAGTGGATGCAGCACCTTATTTAGGACAAATTATTACGGATCAGCACGGCATGATTCAATGCATTCAAGTGGAATCTCTCCTATCAGAATCACAACGCAAATACCTGCTTCCAGAACCCGAACGTCTTACCTAAGGAGTTGCAAATCACTGAGCTAGGAATCTCTTCTGACTCGGAGACTCCTATTTTCAGATTAGACACCATTAGCAGCGCTCACAACGAAGTGATGGAAATCTTGTTCCCCTGACCCCTGACCCCTGAACCCTGACCCCTATTTTCAAGTTAGGTATAATTTATTGTTTTACGAGTTCTAAGTGTCACAAGCAGCGATTGAAATATTACTCAAACAAAAAATCGGATTAGATCCAAATGTTATTGGTACTAGCACGATCGCAAGAGCCATACAGCAGCGTTTGGCCGCTTGTGAGCTACCCGATACAAAAGCATACCTCAGACGATTGCAGACATCTTCACAGGAATTAGACGCACTGATTGAAAATCTTGTCGTTCCTGAAACCTGGTTTTTTCGCGATCGCGAAGCTTATTCATATTTAAGCCATTATGCCAAGTCCCAATGGCTACCTACCCATCCTGACACTGTACTGCGCGTACTGAGTGTACCTTGTTCAACAGGAGAAGAACCATTATCGATCGCGATCGCTCTTTTAGAAGCCGGGTTAAGCTCAAAACACTTCAGCATCGATGCCGTTGATATTAGCCAAAAAGCCTTACACATTGCTCAACAAGGAATTTACGGTCGAAATTCTTTTCGGGGTGAAACCGTCAATTTCCGACAGAGGTACTTCACTCAAGTGGGCAATAAGTATCAAGTCCATGAATTTGTGAGAAGCACCATTAACTTTATTCGGGGTAATTTGCTCCAACCCCTCTTTTTTTTAGAAAAAACACCTTATGATGTGATTTTTTGCCGCAATGTATTAATTTACTTTGATTACTCCGCAAGAGAGCAGGCGATTCAAGTTTTAGATCGCTTATTAATGAAAAAAGGAGTGCTATTTGTCGGGCATTCAGAAACTTCAGCGATACCTCCCCTTAAATTTGTCTCAGTTCGCCACCCCTTAGCGTTTGCGTTTCGCAAGGTAGCAGCAACAGAGGAAGTGCGGCAAACGAAGAAGCCGAGTGCTCGAACCACCAGAAGACGAGAACAACGGAAGGAGGAACTAGAGACTGGAGACAACAGACAAGGAGGACTTCTTTTAAAACCAGGGAAACAAGCAAGCAGATTGGCTGATATCCCGGAAACAACGCCCTCATCTCTCCTCTCTCTCGATTCCCAATCCCCAGTAAAAATCAAAGATAACCTGGAAACATTACTGGAAACGGCTAAAAATTTAGCCGATCGCGGACAGTTGAAGGAAGCTGCCACACTGTGCGAAACTTACCTGAGTCAAAACCCTGTTAGTGCAGAGGCTTATGTTTTGTTAGGTCAAGTGCGTCAGGCTCAAGGGAAGGAGGAGCAGGCTTTGCAATGCTTTCAAAAAGCAACTTACCTCAACCCCAACCACTATGAAGCACTGATCCACCTGGCTTTACTCAAAGAGTACACTGGAGACTCTAAAGGGGCTGCAATGATCAGACATCGCATTCAACGGCTAACTGATTTAAGTCGCTAATGGCTAACTGATATTATATCCGGTTGAATACCCATCGTTAGGACTGACGCTCCGGACGCGGAGAGTTTTTTATTACGGGTAATTAGACGGACATGATATGAAAACAGCTTCTCAACAATTAGCAATTAGCAAGGGAAAAATTGATGTTTAAAAACTACTACTCTTTACAAAACCGGATGGTTACTGCCTTTCTATTTATGGGGCTAATCGTCTTAATTGTTGCGATGATTGGCTGGACTGGGAATGCTCGGCTGACTAACCATATCCGCACGATTGGTGAGAGTGCAATGCCCAGTGCAGTTGCTTTATTGAAGATCGATGCGGGGCGAAGTCAGATTCAGGCGGTTGAGCGATCGCAACTCAGTTCTAGATTAAGTCCCGCAACAAGACAGGCACTTTCTGAGACAATAAACCAGACTTGGCAGGAAATCAGTACAGCCTTTGAAGAATATAATGCCATTCCCCGTAGCCCGCAAGAAGAACGGCTTTATCAGCAATTTCTTCAAGTTTGGGGGAGGTGGAAAGAAACCAGCGAGGAATTCCAAACACTCAATGATCGATTTGAGGCTACAGGTATTGTTAATCCCTTTAATATTCAAATTGAGTTACTGTTGCAAAATCGACGAAGTGCGCCCCAATTTGTAGCTGCCGAAGCAGCAGGAGAT
>JBFLZA010000481.1:0-7398 GCA_040756535.1 Cyanobacteriota bacterium | reverse complement strand
CTCTTACCCAAAGGGTAAGCTTCGCTAAACTCCTTACTCTACCGCTTACCCGAAGGGTAGCTAAAACTCTTTCAGAGTTTTGCTAGTAAGAGTTTTGTTAGTAAGGAGTTTAGCGAAGCTTACTAGCACTCCACCGCTTGCCTTGCCTTTTGCATCTTCGATGCAAGGCAAGGTAACAAAAGCCGAAGGCTTGCATCTTTGATGCAAAGTAACAGCTGTTACTTTGCATCTTTTGCATCCAGCGAAGCGGGGATGCAAAGCAACACCATGGTGTATGTTACAGCGCAGCTTACTAGCAAAACTCCTTCAGAGTTTTAGCGCAGCGGTAGAGTAAGGAGTTTAGCGAAGCGGGAGTAAGCGGTAGAGTAAGAGTAAGCAATACTACCGCTAACCGAAGGGTAGCTATCTACGATGCAAGCAAAGTAACGGTGGAGTTACAGAGTACAGAGATTACAGAGTACAGATATTTCAAAGATTTCAGAGATTCCCTGGCACTAGAACGAAGTTTCCATACGGCTGCCCGTAAAGTATTTTCGTTCCCTTAGCTATTTCACAACCAAGTTCGAGATGGATTGGCGTGGGTCCAGCTAAGCTCTGAGCACCAAGGAATATAAATCTCTTGCTTTGCTATATGCATCTACGATGCAAGCAAGAGATTTATATAAATTTTGTTTTGCTGCTCTTATCGTAGATAAGAGTTTTGAAGGTCAAAATCAATCGGCCTTTAGTAAATCTCGGCTCAAACCATTACTGGCCTTACACCTAATTCCTATCAAACGGCTTATCTTACCGTGGCCTATGGAGAGCACTCATCTTGAGGTTAGTTTCCCACTTAGATGCTTTCAGCGGTTCTCAAATCCATGCGTAGCTACCCAGCGTCTCCCACTGGAGTGAGAACTGGTACACAATTGGCATGTCCTTCTAGGTCCTCTCGTACTATAGAAGGCTCCTCTCAATGCTCTAACGCTTACACCGGATATGGACCAAACTGTCTCACGACGTTTTGAACCCAGCTCACGTACCACTTTATTGGGCGAACAGCCCAACCCTTCCGACCGACTTCAGCCGGAGGATGTGATGAGCCGACATCGAGGTGCCAAACCTTCCCGTCGATATGGACTCTTGGGGAAGATCAGCCTGTTATCCCTAGAGTAACTTTTATCCGTTGAGCGACGGTCCTTCCACACGGCACCGTCGGATCACTAAGGCCGACTTTCGTCCCTGCTCGACTTGTAGGTCTTGCAGTCAAGCTCCCTTTTGCCTTTACACTCAGTGTCTGATTTCCGTCCAGACTGAGGGAACCTTTGCACACCTCCGTTACCTTTTAGGAGGCGTTCGCCCCAAACAAACTGCCCACCTGAAACTGTCAAGGGTCCTGATTCAAGGATCCCCATTAGGATTCTAGCTCTTCCAGAGTGGTCTCTCACTGTTGGCTCTGATTTCCCCGGAAGGAAACCTTCATCGCCTCCCACCTAGGCTGCGCAGAAAAAGCCCGAACCCCATTCCAAGATACAGTCAAGCTTCATAGGGTCTTTCTGTCCAGGTGTAAGTAGTCCGCATCTTCACGGGACAAGTCTATTTCACCGAGTCTCTCTCTGAGACAGTCACCAGATCGTTACGCCTTTCGTGCAGGTCAGAACTTACCTGACAATGAATTTCGCTACCTTAGGACCGTTATAGTTACGGCCGCCGTTCACCGGGGCTTCGGTCGTCAGCTTCTCGGTAAAACCGATAACCAACTTCCTTAACCTTCCGGCACTGGGCAGGCGTCAGCCCCCATATTTTGTCTTACGACTTTGCGGAGACCTGTGTTTTTGGTAAACAGTCGCCTGGTGCATGTCACTGCGACCCTTGTTTAAAGGGCGCCCCTTCTCCCGAAGTTACGGGGCCAGTTTGCCGAGTTCCTTAGAGAGAGTTCTCTCGCGCTCCTTAGTATACTCTACCAACCTACCTGTGTCGGTTTCAGGTACAGGTAAGACGATACTATTAGATGTATGAGCTTTTCTTGGAAGTATGACATCACTAGCCACTTTACTTTTCATAAGAAACGTAAAACGGGATCACGCCTTAACAAAAGATAGTTTTTATTCTATCTTTTTTGTCTAAGCGATTCCACTGCAATCCATTGCAGCTCTAGTTTAGCCTCCTTCGTCCCTCAGATCCATATCGCCTTAGTACAGGAATATTAACCTGTTTTCCATCGACTACGCCTTTCGGCCTTGCCTTAGGTCCTGACTCACCCCCCATGGACGAACCTAGTGGAGGAACCCTTAGGTTTTCGGAGCATTGGATTCTCACCAATGTTTTCGTTACTCAAGCCAACATTCTCACTACCTCCTAGTCCATCCGCACTTACGTGCAAACTTCACCCTGAGAGGTACGCTCCCCTACCTATAATTCAGATTTTTCTAGTGTTTTCTATAGAAAACAGAAAAGAAAAATAAACTATATCACAGCTTCGGCAGGTCACTTAGTCCCGGCCATTGTCGGCGCAAGAACGCTTTACCAGTGAGCTATTACGCACTCTTTTAAGGGTGGCTGCTTCTAAGCAAACCTCCTGGTTGTTTCAGCATTCTCACATCCTTTCCCACTTAGTGTCCATTTAGGGGCCTTAGCTGGTGATCTGGGCTGTTTCCCTCTTGTCACATGAGCTTATCCCCACATGACTCACTGATTTACGGAAGGCTAGTCTTGTATTCTGAGTTTGCCACGACTTGGTACCGCTTTCGCAGCCCGCATCGAAACAGTAGCTTTACCCCAAGACTGCTCATCGATATTCTATCGCTGCGCCTCAACGCATTTCGGGGAGATCCAGCTAGCTCCGAGTTCGATTGGTATTTCACCCCTATTCACAGCTCATCCCCCGATTTTTCAACATCGGTGGGTTCGATCCTCCACTTAGTGTTACCCAAGCTTCAATCTGGCCATGAATAGATCACCCGGGTTCGGGTCTATAAGAAGTGACAATATATAGAGCCCTATTCAGACTCTTTTTTTCGCTTTCGCTATGGCTCCGGATTAGACTCCTTAACCCTGCCACGTCCTATAAGTCGCCGGCTCATTCTTCAACAGGCACGCGGTCACTATCTATGAAATAGCTCCCACTGCTTGTCAGCATACGGTTTCATGTTCTATTTCACTCCCCCGCAGGGGTTCTTTTCACCTTTCCCTCGCGGTACTACTTCACTATCGGTCACTCAGGAGTATTTAGCCTTACGAGGTGGTCCTCGCTGATTCACACGGGATTTCACGTGCCCCATGCTACTCGGGATTAGACTGTTTTCATTTTTCTTTTTACTACTGGACTTTCACCATCTATGGTGCAGGATTCAGCTGCTTCGTATAAGTTTTTTGTTCCATCGCCTAGTTTGAGCTAAGCTCAAATTTGTCCTCCCACAACCCCTATATAGAAATATAGGTTTAGGCTGATCCCGGTTCGCTCGCCGCTACTACGGGAATCGCGTTTGCTTTCTTTTCCTCCAGCTACTTAGATGTTTCAGTTCACTGGGTTGCCTCTTTCCCTCCTATGAATTTGGAGGGTAGTTTTATAGGTTGCCCTATTCGGGAATCTTCGGATCAAAGCTTGTTGCCAGCTCCCCGAAGCGTATCGCCGGTATCTGCGCCCTTCTTCGTCTCTGAGTGCCTAGGTCTTCCCCGTACGCCTTAGTTCATTTGACCTTAATTTAAATTAAAAACTTTCCCTCGCTTAGTTGCATCTTTGACTTGTGCTTTTAGCATCTAAGATGCTAGCACAAGCAAAAGTGCAAAGTTACATTCACTACGTGAATGTAACTAAAATAGCTTATGGAAATAAAGTTTTTCGATTCGCTCTTACTCTAATCTTACATAAGATCTTATATAAGATTCTGCACATTTTGTAAAGTGCGCGTTTGCTTTGCATCTTTAGATGCAAAAGATGCAATACACTCACTTTCTTTTGCTCCATCGCTGCGCTGTAAACATACACCATGGTGTATGTAACAGCTACTAGCACAACTCTTTACCCTTCGGGTAGGGAGTTGTGCAAGTAAGCGGTGAAGTTACACTCTACATAATATTTAGATAATATAGAGGAGGGTGGAGATAAGCGGATTCGAACCGCTGACATCTGCCTTGCAAAGGCAGCGCTCTACCAACTGAGCTATATCCCCTTACAAAACTCCCAGAGTCCACCGCTAGCATCGTAGATGGGTTACTTTGCTAACAAAACAAAGTCCGCCGCTTACTTGCAAAACTCTGAAGGAGTTTTGTAACATACACCATGGTGTATGTAATAGCTGTAACCGTTACTTTGCACTCTACCGTTACAAAACTCCGCAGAGTTTTGTTACTGCTTTTGCTATCCTTGCACTTGTGCTTTTGCTATCCTTGCACTCTACCGTTACAAAACTCCGCAGAGTTTTGTTACTGCTTTTGCTCTTATCGTAGATGCAGCGAAGCGGTGGAGCAAAAGTCGAAGATGCAAAGAAGATGATAAAGCTTACCCTTTGGGTTAGCGGTGGAGCAAAAGTCAAAGATGCAACTCCTAACAGCTACTAACAAAATTACAAAACTCCTAACAAAACTCCGTCAGAGTTTTGTAAGAGTTTTGTTAGGTCGCTGTTACTAAAATAATAAATACCTTTTTATCTTCTTGTAACTTTGCATCTTTAGACTCCACCGCTTACCCAAAGGGTAGCTGCTAACAAAACTACGTTTTGTTAGCAAAGCAAGCAAAGCAACTCACGTGTAACTTTGCATCTTTCTTGTAAAAAGTAGATAATAGTTACAAAACTGTTAGCACTTTGCATCTATTGCATCTTTAGATTAGATGCAAAGCAACAAAGCGCTTATGGGCTATGGAAGATTTGAACTTCCGACCTTAACCTTATCAAGGTTACGCTCTAACCTGCTGCGCTAATAGCCCATAGCCTTATTTTTGAAATTCCAATGCATTATAATGCTTTGGAATGCTCTGTGAAACAAAGCATTCCAAAGCATTATAATGCTAGGAGTTAAAAATTGCTTACTTTCCTTCCTTAAAGCAAAATTCCATCGCTTACCCAAAGGGTAGCTGTTACATTCACGTAGTGAATGTTACTCAAACTAAGCGGATGCAAGTCAAATTACATTAGTTTAACATGTTAAACTAATGTAATTTAAATTTGCTTAAAAAAGGTTTTTATATTTTTTTTAAATGAAAGGAGGTGATCCAGGGCCACCTTCCAGTAGCCCTACCTTGTTACGACTTCAGATTAATCATAAACCAAACCGTGGGAGCTGTCCTCTTGTCTTGCGACAAGTTAGACGCACTACTTAAGGTCTAGTCTACTTTTTACCTGTGACGGGCGGTGTGTACAAGCTCCGAGAACGTATTCACCGCGGTATAGCTGACCCGCGATTACTAGAAATTCCACCTTCATGTAGGCGAGTTGCAGCCTACAATCCGAACTGAGGTTGAGTTTAACAGATCCGCTAGCTCTCGCGAGATCGCTTCTGATTGTCCCAACCATTGTATTACGTTTGAAGCCCAGGGTGTAAGGGGCATGCTGACTTGACGTCATCCTCACCTTCCTCCAGTTTACACTGGCAGTCTCTCTAGAGAACCTTAGAGGTAACTAAAGACGAGGGTTGCGCTCGTTATGGGACTTAACCATATACATCACGTGCACGAGCTGACGACAGCCATGCACCACCTGTGTCCAAGCTCTAGCAAGACAAGTCTTGCTAGCACTTTCCCATTTCTGGGAAATTCTTGGCATGTCAAACCCTGGTAAGGTTCTTCGTGTACCATCGAATTAATCAACATAATCCACTTCTTGTGCGGAGCCCCGTCAATTCCTTTGAGTTTCACTCTTGCGAGCATACTCCCCAGGCGGGAGACTTAACGCGTGAGCTACAGCGCTGCCGATGGCAACACTTAGTCTCCATAGTTTACAGCTGGGACTACTAGGGTATCTAATCCTATTTGCTCCCCCAGCTTTCGTCTCTCAGTGTCAGTGCAGGCCCAGTAGAGCGCCTTCGCCGCTGGTGTTCCTCTGTATATCTACCCATTTCACCGGTCCACACAGAATTCCCTCTACCTCTACCGCACTCAAGCTCGTGAGTTCTCCAATGCTTTTCCAAGGTTAAGCCCTGGGCTTTAACATTAGACTTTACGAGCAACCTACAGACGCTTTACGCCCAATCATTCCGGATAACGCTTGCTCCCTCTGTATTACCGCGGCTGCTGGCACAGAGTTAGCCGGAGCTTATTCCTCAGATACCGTCAGAACTTCTTCTCTGAGAAAAGCAGTTTACGATCCACAGACCTTCTTCCTGCACGCGGCATTGCTCCATCAGACTTTCGTCCATTGTGGAAAATTCCTCACTGCGGCCTCCCGTAGGAGTCTGGACCGTGTCTCAGTTCCAGTGTGGCTGATCGTCCTCTCAGACCAGCTACTGATCGTGGCCTTGGGAGGCTTTTACCCCCACCAACTAGCTAATCAGACGCAAGCCCCTCTTTCGGTGGTAATAATACCTTTCACTCCTCAGCTGTATGGGGTATTAGCATCAGTTTCCCGATGTTATCCCCCTCCGAAAGGCAGGTTCTTACGCGTTACGCACCCGTCCGCCACTACACACGAGTTACAAAAGCAACTCATGCTCGTTCGACTTGCATGTGTTAAGCATGCCGCCAGCGTTCATCCTGAGCCAGGATCAAACTCTCCATTGAATTTTTTATAGTTATAAACTCTAAAACCTTCTTTCCTTTGCTTTTTAGCATTTTAGATGCAAAAAGAGATAAAGTTTTTGGTTTTATTTTTCTCAAACATTCACAGTGAAAATAATCTAACAAGAGACTTGTTTTATGTCAACTTTTTTCATTTTTTTCATTATAGATCATATGTTTTACAAAAAATCTATTTCTCTCCTTCCTTCCTTCCTTTTACCATGTGCCTCAAAACTCCTAATGCTTGCTTTTGCCCTTTGCACACTCACTGTGTTACTCTTACTCCTTACTTACAAAACTCCTAACAGCTACCCTTTGGGTAAGCGGTGGACTCCGTCAGAGTTTTGTAAGAGTTTTGTTAGTAAGCTTACTTGCAAAACTACGTTTCTTTTGCTTGAGTAACATACACCATGGTGTATGTAACTCAAGTGCTAGTAGCTAAAACTCTTTACTTACAAAACTCCTTCAGAGTTTTGTTAGTAAGGAGTCCACCGCTTACTTGCTTTGCATCTTTTGCATCCAGCGATCCAGAACTTAGTTCTTTACCCAAAGGGTTAGCGGTTGCATCCAGCGAAGCGGTTACAAAACTTCGTTTTGTAGCAAAGCAAAGCAAAGCAACTCCTTACTAACAAAACTCTGAAGGAGTTTAGCGAAGCTTACTAGCAAAACTCTGAAGGAGTTTTGCAAGTAAGAGTTAAGAGTTTTGT
>JBFLZA010000480.1:0-7437 GCA_040756535.1 Cyanobacteriota bacterium | reverse complement strand
CTCCTCAAACACGGGTGCTGCCACACAAGCGGTTAAGAAAAATATCAATAGGGCTACGCTATCCCGTCCTTCTAACGCTAAAGGCAAAATTGGGTTACTGCCACCCTGTCCTTGCCACAATTTCTGATTAACCAGTGACACCAAAATCACCGAGGGGAGAGCGACTAAATAACCCCCAAATCCCCAGACAAACCAATTGCCGAGTAACTTAAAGCGAAACCAATCCTCTGATACGGGGAAATAGGGTTTGATGGAGAGGTATAGAACCAGTAATCCTCCAGAGGCCATTAGCAGGTAACTCGCCAAAACGTAGAATGCCTTCATCCGCACGTCATAGTTGGCAGGGTTGAGGCCTAGCAAACTAAACAATAGAGGCAGCAACAGCTGACCAATGAAGAAAAAGCCGAGAATAAATACTTGCCAAATGATTTCCCAATTCCAGGGAGTATCCCAAGCAACATCGCTGTTGGTAGCAAGAAGCGATCGCTCACCTTGTAACAGCCGCTGACCCACTAAAAACACTAACAATACCAGACCGAGTAAGCCACCAAATCCCGGTATTCCTCCGATCAGCGCTAACTTAAAAAGGGCTTGCTCAGCAATCTCTTGTTCTTTCGCTTGTAGTGTCGCCAGAGCATCTTGGCGCTGCTGCAACTGATACAGCTTCGATAAAGCGCGATAGCGGAACCAACTATCTAAGTGTTTTTGAATTTGGGATTCGGCATCCGGGAGGAGGCGAGGAGGATCGCTCCACAAACCGATTAATACCTGGGTCGTCTCTACTACTGACCCGTCACGTTCAAATACAACCACTTGTGTTTCTTGATCGATCAGCTTACGCCAGGTTTTAATCGCGGCTTTAGTTTCTCCCTGCTGCACTTGAAGAATGCCAATACGTAAATCGAGTTCATCCAGGAGTTGCTCTACTCGTTGGTAATTCTGCTGCAACTGCTGCCGTTGTTGAGAAACAGGAGTGGGATTCTCAACTGGAGGATATTCCAACTGCGGTTTTGCGAGTTCTGGATCAGCCGCCGTTGCTACTTCTTTTGAGGAGAGTTCCTGCAGTTTAGCAACGATGGTTGACCGAGTGGTTTGAGCGGTTTTCCGAGCTTCTTGATACTGTTCTAGGGCAGTTTTGAACGGTTTCTCACCAATTAAAGCATTGCGAGCTGCTTTCAAATCCGGCGCTGAGTCTTGGGGGGTTGCGGTTTCAGAACGATTGCCTTGCCACTGTGCAGCATTGAGTAGAAAATTTGTTTGGTAGAGTTCTAAGCGGCTTTGAATCTGAGGCTGACCCAAGCTTTCTACTAAGGAAAGGCTGACTCGGAGAACTGCAAAAATTGTCAGCGCAATCAAAATCAATCGCTTAATGGTCATTCATCCCCCAAAAGCAAGTAAAACGTAAAAGGTTACAGGTCATTCGCAAAAAGGTTGGCCCTTCACCAGGCTAACTGTTAACGCTATCAAAACATCATAGAAGCTGAGAACCCCTCTGCTTGAGTGAGGGGATGAAAGCGACATACGGGCTTGACACCAATGTATCCCGGATTTCTCACCACGATTTCTCAAAGGCTTATAAAGCCTAGATCGACGGTATGATAAGGCGTTCAACACTCTGTTGAAATTCCATGTGGGTCAAAAATGCTCAGAACCTAGTCTAAGTAAAGGTTTCGAGGCTTGCGATCGCGAAACTTCTGAGAAATCCGGGTGTATCCGGATGCCTGCTCACTAACCTACAAAATAGTGTAGGATTTCGTAGGGAGGTAAACAAGTGTGCTCAGTCTGACCTACGAGTACAAAGCAATTCCAACGCCAGAGCAAGTCCAGATGATGGAACACACCTTAACGGTGTGCCGAAAAGTCTGGAACTTTGCCCTACGTGAGCGTAAGGATTGGCTCAATTCTCGCAAGTGTCAGATTAACGCTTGCTCAATCTCTGGAGAGTACATCATTCCAGCCGACGCTCCTTATCCCAACTACTACGAGCAGGCAAACGCCTTGACTAAAGCCAAGCTGGAGTTTCCAGAACTTAAGACGGTTAATGCTCAAGTGTTGCAGCAGGTCTTAAGAAAGCTAGAAACATCGTTTGTTGATATGAGGCGTAAAGGAGCTGGCTTCCCTCGGTTTAAGAACCGATACAGAATGCGGTCTTACGTCTACCCACAGATGGGAAAGGCTCAATTCTTAAGAGGAAACCAAATTAAGTTACCTCAATTGGGATGGTTGGAGTATGTCAAGTCACGAGAAATTCCAGACGGGTTTGTTGTTAAGCAAGCTCGAATTATTCATAAGGCATCTGGATACTTTGTGATGATGACGTTGGAATGCGATGTCTCTGTTCCTGATGTCATACCTCATGGTCATCCGGTTGGCATTGACTTAGGACTGGATAAGTTCGTTGCAACATCTGAAGGGGATGTGGTTGATAGACCTCGATTCTTAAACTCACTGCAACGTCAGCTTCAATTGCTCCAACGCAGATTGAAGAATAAGCAGAAAGGGTCAAATAATCGTCACAAGCTCAACAGAAAAATTGCACGGTGGCATCAACGCATTAGCGATACCCGGAAAGACTGGCACTTTAAGTTAGCCCATAAGTTGTGTGATCGTGCTGGGATGATATTCGTTGAGGATATCGATTTTCGGGTATGGGCAAAGGGTATGTTTTCTAAGCACACCCTAGATGCTGGGTTCGGACAGTTCACTGATATTCTGCAATGGGTGTGTTGGAAGCGTGGCGTGTATTTTGCCAAAGTTGACAAGGATTACACGTCACAAGTCTGTCCCCAATGCGATGCTCACACTGGCAAGAAAGACCTAAGCGAAAGAGTTCATGCTTGTCCTGAATGCGGGTATACGGTTCATCGGGATGTAGCTGCGGCTCAAATTGTCCGCAATCGTGGAGTGTCTGGGGTGGGACGCATCCTGGACGTTAATGAAAATGCCTGTAGAGATGGTCTGACGGGAACGGGGAACCGTTTAGTTAAGAATCGCGGAAGCAGGAAGAAAGGTGGAGAGGCACGGCAAAAGAGCTGCCTCTAACATCCTTTTAAGAATCCCCTCTTTTCAAAAGAGGGGAGTAGGTCAACTGAGATTATCCCATTGCTGCCTCAACCCTAAGAGTCACCCTTGAGGTAGGTGACCGATTGCAAGTTACAATGACCCTCAGATGGGGAAATGCTCAAAGGATGCTAACTGCCTTTGCGCGATGCTGGTAACTTTTCACCAATTTGGTAACGGAGGATTCAAAGATTGGCTACTCGCGTCATTATCGTGCGTCATGGTCAGAGCAGCTACAACGCCTTAAAAATGATTCAAGGGCGCTGTGATGAGTCAGTCTTGACAGAAAAAGGTGCTGCTGATGCCCACAAAGTTGGCGCTGCCCTCAGTAGCCTCAGCTTTGATGCTGTTTACAGTTCTCCTCTACAGCGAGCAAGGAAGACTGCGGAGGTGATCTTACCCTATTTGCAGGGGTCTCCAGCATTACTGACACCTGATAGTTTAATGGAAATCGATTTGCCGTTGTGGGAGAAAGTACACAAGTCAGCGGTTCAGGAAAAGTTTTCAGAAGACTATCGCTGTTGGAAGGAACGTCCCCACGAATTTTGCATGACAATTCCGACAGAGGAGGGGACAAGAGAACACTTTCCGGTGTTAGCGCTTTACGAACAAGCGAAGCAGTTTTGGCAGGAGATTCTTCTGCGTCACCCAGGGGGAACGATTTTAATCGTGGCCCATAATGGCATCAATCGCTGTTTAATTGCCAGTGCCCTTGGCATTTCCCCTGCCCATTACCACTCCATTCAACAATCAAATTGTGGTATTAACGTGCTCAATTTTGCAGGCGGTTGGGGCGACCTCGTGCAATTAGAGTCTTTGAATCAGACGTCCCATATGGGAGATGCCTTACCCACACCGAGAGAAGGGCATCGGGGTTTGCGTTTATTGCTTGTACGTCACGGGGAAACCGAGTGGAATCGTGTCTCCCGCTTTCAGGGGGGAATTGATGTCCCACTCAACGATAATGGTCGCCAACAAGCACAGAAGGCGGCGGAGTTTCTGAAAGATATCCCCATTGATTTTGCCGTCAGTAGCCCAATGCTGCGTCCTAAAGAAACGGCAGAGATTACTCTACAGCACCACTCTCACGTCAAACTAGAACTCAAAGAAGCGTTTAAAGAAATTAATCACGGGCTTTGGGAAGGAAAATTAGAGTCGGAAATTAAGCAAGAGTACTCAGATTTGTTGCATCAGTGGCACATTGCCCCGGAAACAGTACAAATGCCAGAAGGAGAAAATCTACAACAGGTATGGGATAGAGCAATTGCTTGTTGGGATGAAATTGTTCAAGCTGCTGAGATATCTGACTCTAAACTCACGACTGGTCTGATCGTTGCTCACGATGCTATCAATAAAGTGATTCTCTGCCATGTTTTGGGTTTGAGTCCAGCATCGATCTGGAGTATTAAACAGGGGAATGGAGCTGTCAGCGTAGTTGACTACCCTCACGGTTTAGAGAAAGCTCCAGTTTTGCAAGCGATGAATATCACCACCCATTTATCGGGAAGTATCCTCGATAAAACAGCGGCTGGGGCCTTGTAGAAGAAGCCAACACGTTTTGTAAATGGCTTGGTAGGGGTGGGTTTAGCCAATCAATTTTTCCTTGAAGCGATAATGGTTGGACAAGACCCGCCTCAATTATTCGAGGGATAAATATATACATTTTTGACAAATATTAAAAAGCTTTTCAAACATAGAAATTAGCGCGAGTGATGCTAGCATTGACCTGAATAATTCCTACTCATTAGGAGATGAAATGGTCAACGCATTTGGAGACGCGCTGAAAAACAATAAACTTCGCAACGTACTAGTCGGTGCTGGAATCGCTACTGCTGGTGCAATTGGGACTAAAATGGCAGTCGATTATTTCCGCAACCGCGATCAAGAAGAAGTTGTTGATGAAAGTCAAGGTGACGCTGACCCTACAGCGCTCCCTCCAAGCCAAGTCGCTTATGCTACTGTAGAAACCAATTCGGTTCAAAGTTTCTTAGATTCGAGTTTTGGTGAACCGGGTCGTTATGTCCCCAATCGTCCGCCTAAGGTATTTGATTATCAGGGCCAACAATACATGGTGATTTGGGCTTACGACAATAAGCAACAGAAAAATCAAATGCTAGCTTTCCTCTATACCGAAGCGGGTCGCAAAATGATTGCTAGCGTAGGATATACACCGCAGAAAACTGACTATAATCTCAACTTGGATGGCACGCCTTTTGCGATTGCATTCAATGGTCAGCAATTGGCATCGGGTCAGACCAAAGATGCCCCAGGAACGAACGATGTTGACTTCGTTCTAGCTAGTGCTTAATTGATATTTTTTGATTAAAGTTATCAGGGATAAGGGTGGCTGAAGCAGCCACCTATTTAATTTTTAGGCGTTTAATTGAGTCGATTAATGTTCGTAACTCATAAAGTTGTGCCAATTTTTTGAGTGTAGAATAGCTGTGGTAGCATCGAATAGTTTAATGCTCCAAGTTAGACTCTCAATAAATTTCGATTGCACGAGTTCCTTCAGGCAACATAAAATAACAAGGAACCAAAAAAGATTGGGTAAGCGTCCAGCAGACACTTGATAGACGGTTAACAAGCGACACAAGACCAAGGAAGGGATAAACCCATCCGGGAGACAACAGTGTAGTAAATCCATGATGACGAGTTCGGACTAGGGGGCAGGGGTAGTTCGACAAAAACAGGTATTAAGTGGTCAAGACTCCACCCCCCAATTGCTTAGCGATTGGGGGAGCCAAGAATTAAGCTTGCAGCCACACCGAACAGGGGAATTTACTCAGCGGTTGGAGGAGGATTAGTCGTTTCGCTTTTCTCTCCAGCTTGTTGCTCTTCAGCGTCTTTAATTGCTTTTTTGAGAAGTAGCACTGCCATCTGGGATAAGGAACGCTCTTGAGCGTCAGCTAATTTTTGCAGGGCCTCTTTATCCTCTTCTTCCATGTACAGGGTGACTGTTATTTTTGCCATATTTTTATTTTAAGCGTTTTTGTGTGGATTACACAGACCTAAATAAAAAAAAACAAAAAAGCACAGGGGTAAATAAAATCTGTGCGGTTTTGTTGGGTCGGAAAGGAGCTCGTCGCTCTATAAGCAATGCAAGCTGGTGTAGACGGGCCCAAATCACCCATCGGGAAAAATTCCCCCTTGCCTCACAGAGCATACGAAGAGCTGATCTAGAGAAGAGGGTGATTGAAGCAGATTGCTGTGTAACCCCATCTCCCTGATAATTTTCGCATTAAGCTACGCGATCGCAGATGCGGGGGGTGAATACGGGTGACGCACTAATGCGATCGCTTTTATCGTTTGGTAGATTCTTGATATCAGAATTGTTAGCGATCGGATTATTTCTCAAAGCTATTTTCGATAGAGCCTGCAGGTAAGCAAATCAAATTATCTCCCTGAGTAAAGATTAATTTCCGTTGACGCAATTTCCCCATTAAGCGAGTCACCGTTACGCGAGTTGAACCAATGGCGCTACCAATTTGAGCATGAGTTAAAGGAAACGGCAAACAGTATCCGTTGCTACAAGGTTCACCAAATTCTTCTATTAATAACGTAAGAAATCCCAATAGTCGGTCGATCGTTCGTCGCTGTCCCAAAGTACTCAACCACAGCAATTTACGCTGGTGCTGATATCGAAATGCATCTAAGACTTCGCGACGGAAGTGAGGCCAATTGTCCAAATCATGCCAATACATCCACACGACTGCCGTCTGATCGACGTGAGAATAAGCCTGAAGCGTAAACGGTGATTGCGCCACAATTTCAAAAGGCTGACCGGCCGCAACAAAACCTAAAAAAGCCTCCTCTGTTGCTTGATTCAACGATTTAGAACCTGACTTGCTAGAGGTAGCACTAACTTGGGATGTACCGACTAAGCGGATTGCACCACGCTGTACTAGATACAGTAATCCAGTGCGGGCAGGAATTCGCTCATCTTTACTAAAAGTCCGATACCGATAATGTTCCTGCGCCCAGTCAATAATGCGTTGCCAGGTTAAAAATGGTCGAGATGCCTCTGATGCGGAGGATGATGGATACATATG
Organism: Cyanobacteriota bacterium; assembly: GCA_040756535.1. Lineage (GTDB taxonomy): Bacteria > Cyanobacteriota > Cyanobacteriia > Cyanobacteriales > Coleofasciculaceae > JBFLZA01. The sequence goes on along the minus strand of JBFLZA010000480.1, from coordinate 325 downwards.
TAGTCATCGCGCTCGAGACGCTTAGTTTTTATAGATTTTACATGGAGTCAAAAGTAGCTAAAAATACTTCTACCTTTCGGTTATTAAGTATAATTTCGCAGCGTAATTCGGGGAGTATGAAGCAAGTTTTCCAGCAACAAATCTTAGCTGTCGTAACTGGAACGGATAGGACGTTTGCAACAACAGATTTACTAAAATACTCCCAGATGACACTGGACACAATCCCGGTATACCGGATTTTTGATGGGGAAATTGTAAGGTATCGCTCAGCGATCGCATTTAAACTTGCTCCTTTGTGGCAGTTGTCAGCTCTAGATATTGCTCA
>JBFLZA010000479.1:0-7482 GCA_040756535.1 Cyanobacteriota bacterium | reverse complement strand
CTTCACCCTTTTCAATTAGTATTAGTGCGCGTTTTACTACCTGCTGAGCAATCACATGAAGGATAAGGGTTGTCTTACCAGATCCAGGCGGTCCTTGAACAGCCGTGAGAGGTTGAGATGTGGTATGCTTGAGTGCTTTTAATTGGGAGTCTGTCGGCGGATGGGTTGGAAAAGCACCCATGTACGTGACTTCGTGTTCTGGAAGCTTAGGCGCACCAAACAGATATTCATCGGCTGGATACCCTTGTTTCAACCAATTTCCTCGGTGTGACTTGATATCCTTCAGGTCTCGCTTGAGATTCCAAGAAAATCCACTTCCCTGAAACCTAAATAAGTACGGCTGCCGCTGAATCTGGTATGAGCGAGGTATATTGACGCATCTCATCCAGTCCTCATAGGTGTCAAAGTTTAGCCCAAAGGTTGTATCGAGGAACCGCCGAAGTCCCTCTTGGGTGATTAATTGCTCACACTGTTCCTCATCCAGTTCCAGGAAAGTTGCTAAGTTTTTTCCTGCCTCCGTCAATTCAAGGTCGTTAAGGTTCCATCCCTCTTCTCGGTACTCTCCCTTCAGAATCGATGTAGCATCCAAGCTGAATAAAGGACAAAGTTCAGACTGTCCTCGGTTTACAGTAGAGATTCGAGGAAAGGATAAGACCCATGTTGTGTCCTGCCGACCTCGCTCTTCTTGAAGTGCCTGTTGTAGGTCTGAAAAGGTAGCTTGCTCAATTCGTACACAGTCGCCGACTAGCTGGACACCTCGCAGCACTGCTTCATTTCCGGGAACTTTGGCATTGCTCAAATCCTCCAAAGCAATGAACTCTAACCAGGCGTTGAGAACTTCTTCTACCTTGCTGGCTTTGTTCAACATCCTCTCCAAGACCCTGTATACATTACTGTCCTTTCTAACACCAGTTTTATCTGGATGCTAATGTCGATGGGGGATGATACCGCTTTGTACCATGAGGTTTGTCCAGTTTCTAAATCCAATTACGACGATGAGCCAACTTTTGGGTCTAATAGCTCAAGATATAGCGATCGTGCCCTCGAAGGAAACAATCTTTCAGCCTTCGAGTTGTCCTACGTCAGTTGCAAGGCTGTCCATCTTCAATAGCTTAAGCACTTATTAACAAGAGCTACTGCCTAATCTCGTAGCCTTTTTATGCTTCGCTACTTCTTGCCGCTTTTTCAATGGCAGAATTGACGCCATCGCAAATGATCATCGATAAAATGCCTCTGACGAAAGCCTACTGGGAATCAGTCCTAACATTGTTGTGTCTACTTTTAGACACAATAATGCTGAAGAGTTATGCACTCAAACGAAATTCCACCGTTCTGACCGCAGTTAAGCATTCCCCCATATGCTGACAGTCCCATTCTTTCGTTTCTCTTCTGGCTAAGTGCGTAAGCCCTATAGACAGAAGCACAAAGCCTTGGGTGTGTACTAAGGCTTTTGGCATCTTTATCAAGATGAACTCAAGCACTTTGGGAAGAGGGTGATTTCATCTGCATTGTATAACCCTCTTCTGCCAACTTGGGAAAATTTGACGAATTTGCCTTGTGTCAGCCCAAGTACAACCTATCTGACTGCCTATCTGATCGCAAAATTCGCCGAATACTGGCAAAAATCAAAATTGTCTAACTTTTTTATTCCCAAGTGAGGCGTTGTAGTCTTCTCAAGAGCGGAGCAGATTAAGAAATTGTTTAACTTTATTTTTGGGAAGCTTGTAGAGTGAACGAAAAATCAAAGGTTACAGAGCATAAAATTGTTTAACTTTATTATTCCTCCACATGGGTGTGTAAACTGAAAAACGGTTGAACAATTTGCAAAACGGTTAAACAATTTAAAAAACCGATTGAACAATTTCTCGACGCAAAGTTCGATTTCTGGAAACGGTCGTGCGTACTGATAACGCAGCGATCACTTCCGGATATCTTTTTCATGGGCACGCGGGGACAGGAATGGACGCAAGCAAAATTTGATCGATACCTCAAGGAGGGTCGGGGTGGGACTTAGGCATTTTCTAGCCCCTAAAGGAGCTGAAAACCTCTCTGAGTAAGGAAAATAAGTCGATGACCTAAAAATGGCTGAAACCCTTGTCAATACTGGATTCATACCAATTCGAGCTAAAAGTCTTTCTCTATCTAGATTTGAAGCCATTTTGGCTTTAGTTTTTGTCTAAGTGCCATACTGTCGTGAGTTTGAAGCTGTTCCATGATTCCATACTTCCTTTCTGAGTATCCTGCCGACTGATTCAGAAAAGCTTCAATATGGTTAGATCAACTCAATGGCTAATAAAATCCTGACAATGAACTCGGTCGAACTTTTCACAGGAGCAGGGGGGTTGGCGCTAGGTATATCAAATGCAGGGTTTCGTCATCAAGCTGCGATCGAACGGGACAAAGATGCCTGCTTTACAATTCGTTCTAATCAACAACGCGGTATCCAAGCCGTAGCTGACTGGCCTGTCTTCCAAGCCGATGTAACTCAATTCGATTTTACGACGCTCCCAGTCAAAGGTGAAATCGACCTGCTAGCCGGAGGGCCACCATGCCAGCCTTTCTCCCAAGCAGGCAAACACCAGGGGTGGGATGACTCGCGAGATATGTTCCCTCAGTTCTTCCGGGCTGTCCGAGAAGTGAAGCCAAAGGCTATCCTCGTCGAGAATGTGAAAGGTCTGTTGCGTTCTTCTTTCAGCCAGTATTTTGAGTATATTATCCTGCAACTGACTTACCCGGAGATTGTGCAAAAGCTAGGTGAGGATTGGGTAGACCATCTATCAAGATTAGAACGGCACCATACTGTCGGTCGCCACAATGGACTGTCCTACCGCGTAGTATTTCGCAATCTCAATGCAGCAGACTACGGCATTCCTCAAAAACGCGATCGCGTTTTCATTGTAGGATTCCGCTCCGACTTAGGTGTGGAGTGGTCTTTCCCGGCACCAACCCATTCCCAGGAGGCAATGCTTTGGGAGCAATGGGTGACGGGTGATTACTGGGAACGGCATCAAGTTCCTGTCTCCGAGCGACCGGAACTGCCGAGGAAACAATGCGATCGCATCTACAATCTCCAGTCCAGCTTGTTCCCACCCCTGACAAAGCCCTGGCGAACGGTGCGTGATGCCATTTGGGATTTACCAGTTCCGGGCAGTGAGGAAGGCTCTAACAGGGTACTGAACCACGTTATCATACCGGGGGCTAGAAGGTATCCCGGTCACACAGGTAGTCCCTTAGATCAACCCGCCAAAACGCTCAAGGCGGGAGTGCATGGTGTTCCCGGCGGGGAAAATATGCTGGCTTTCCACACTGGGGAGGTGCGTTATTTCACGGTGCGAGAAGCTGCCAGGTTGCAAACTTTCCCAGATGAATACTTTTTTCCTCACTGTTGGACGCAGACGATGCGGCAGTTGGGAAATGCCGTTCCGGTCGCTTTGGCTGAGATGATTGCTTCTAGTATCAGAACGCATCTATTGAGAGTAATGGAGATTCAGGTGTAGCCACTGCTTGGTAGAATCTACCCCATGCTAGAAATATTTAGAATACCGCCCGATTTGTCAGAAAGTTTGATTGCTTTCTGTTCTAGACAAGATTGTTATAACCTTCAAGAACTCAATGCTTTAAAGGCAGACTTGAGTCAATATGTGGGGGTATATATTCTATATTACCGGGGCGACTTTTCGATGTACGAGCTAATTAAACAGGCGAACTTAAATTTTTGCTGTATGCCAATTTATGTAGGAAAAGCAGCTCCTAGTGGTCGTCGGACTGGGCGGACAACAATTGGTAGTACTCTGTACGGGCGTCTCTCAGAGCATAAAAAATCTCTTCAGGCTGTAGACAACCTTTCTGTTGAGGATTTCCAATTCAAAGTGGCGGCAATGGACATCGATTTAGTTTCTTGGGGGGAAGCGGTTTTAATTCGTCACTTCAATCCGATTTGGAATTGGGAAATATCGGGATTCGGGATTCATGACCCCGGCAGTGGGCGTGCTGGACAGAAACGTTCTGTATGGGATCAATTGCACCCAGGTCGTACTTTTGCAACCAAGCTTTCTGTAGCAAATAATCCGATTGATGTGAATGCTTTGGCGGTTAAAATTGCGGAACACTGTCAACGGATAAAAGAGAAATTAGGCTGTATTTGAGTAGTTGTTGCATAGCCAAGCCTGAGGTGGGAATCATGATGATAAAAAAAGTTGGTTGTAACTAGCCAGCTTCAGTCAGTTTGGTACCGTGCGCGGCGATTTAGAGGCTCTAATCAGCTTCCACCGAATTAAAAATTACGGCGTAGACCTTCCCGAATCCTTGCTTCTAGTGTGGCATGTTAGACGACTGGCTATCGAGCGATCACCTCAAGAGCGCTTCCTAGTACATATTAAAAACAAACACGTCTAAGCAATTCAAAATTCCTACATTCAAAATTCAAATGCGACTGCTTGCCTATCATATTGCCGCAAGGCGGGGCTTGGATGTAGATCAGTCTCGTAATCTCGCTAAATCCGTAACAGTGGAATCACTGATTTTGAATCACCAAATTTTTGCCATCCGCAAGACGAATCCTGGGAGCTCTGGAGCACCGCTTACAGTTTCGGGATGCTCCAAGACTTCAGGTTCTTGATTGGGGCGATAGATGTAGACTTTTCGGTTTTTGCGATCAATCAACCAACCGAGTGATGCGCCATTGGCAATGTATTCCTGCATTTTGTCTTGCAATCCACTGAGCGTATCGCTCTTAGAACGTAACTCAATCACAAAGTCTGGACAAAGGGGTGCAAATGAGGCTTTTTGTTCCTCAGTTAAGGCATTCCAACGCTCTAGTTTAATCCACGAGGCATCGGGGGAGCGGGTTGCCCCATTGGGTAGGGTAAAGCCTGCACTGGAGTCAAACGTCTCACCTGTGCCATCCTGTTCTGCCCAGTTCCCCAGTTGTACAGCAATCTTGAAGTTACGGTTACCTGTATCTGAAAAGGCTGGTGGCATAATAATCACCTCCCCACTAGCGGTACGCTCGATTCTCAAATCGCGATTGGCTTGACAGAATTCGTAGAACTGTTCAACAGTCATCGATTTGATCGAAGGAAGATTGACCGTCAGTGGGACGCTTTGAGCTTGAATTAATAGCGTCGTCATGATTTGTCCCTCGTTTTGTTAGAGCGTGGAGCAAGCACAGGCTATCTTGAGCTTATGCGATCTTAACTTTAGCTGTGGAGGCGATCGCACTCTTCTCTTGGCTCACGAGGAAAACACATTCAGAAAAATTTGCCTGATTAAGTTGCAAGTTTGTTCTAAATATTGAAAAGCAGCCCTTAGAATTAAGAGCTGCTTCTCAAAAAAATTAGTTATTTGTATGTTTAGGGTCTTTATAATCGCTGACCCCATTTGAACTTTAATTAATTTTTATCAGGATTTTCTCGATTTCGACAGTTTTCTTTATATTTTCTTCAGTTTTTTGAGTAATATTACTCAGGGACGGAAGCTCCTCTCACAGGAAGCGGCTCCGAAGCCCACCTCCTTCAATGGATGCGAGGGATAGTCCTCCTTTGAAGGCGCTTCTTATGCCAGAAGTAGTTCCGGCGTCCAGCGTCCTTCCGCCCGCCCCTAGGTTTATATGGCAGTTCTCAAATGAGTGGAGTACAGTCATCTATCTCCTGACTCCTGACTCATGACTTCTCAAAGTAGGTGTATTCCATCCAACTGAGAACCGCTATAGTTCATACGCCAACCAGTCCCATGAACCATGAGGCCTGAACTTTGCTTGAAAGGCGATCTCACAAAGTATCCGAAAAATACGTGGCACTATGAATGTAAGTATCATAGCTCTCTCGTAAAAAGAGAGAAATTCGCACGAGGGAATTAGGACACACGGTATAAAGATGAATAAGCCTTTAGAAGAAAACATTTCCAGAGAAATTGCCGAACAAATCAAAAGTAAGGCAAAAAACAGCTTTGATAATACTTACAAAGCCGCTTTATTACACGCGAACGCCACCTACGTTCAAGGGTTTTTAGTCGGAATCAAAAAACCGTATAAACCGATTGAACATAGCTGGCTTGAGTTTGATGAGTATTTAGTCGATCCAACTCTACCCTATCTCAGCAAAAATGCGGCTGAACTCCACTACTTCCCTGCACAGCGCATCAGTGTTAAGCACCTCAAAGCGGCTGTTGAAGAGGCAAAAGAAGATTACCCCGAAGACCCACCCCTTCCCGTTTATGGTGCAGCACCTTATGAATATTATGGTGACAAAATGTTAGGAGGGCGGGATTATCAAATGGCTTATGAAGAAGCGTTGGCTAAATGTCAAGAATTGAATCAGGGTTTAACTAAAAATAACGGTCATTGACTGATTTAAATAGCAACTAAAGACCGTCCTTGTCTCAGTATCAAGTAATGGCCTATGACCAGACTCTTGTTTGAGTAACAACGGAACCCCAAACAAAAAATAAAGAAGAGAGCCACTTAAGCGACTCTCTCGAACATCAGGGTGCATCTACTAGTCTTAGTATGACTCTTGGGGGTGAGGGGTGTCACCCCCTATCGTGTAAAGATTTGATGAAGAATGGATCGGTTGTCTCATATCAAGTCCGTTTAAGTAATCCTCATACAAACTCTCTTTGCATCAGGAGCGTTTGTCTCAACGATAAGTATTCAAACGGACAAGATATCACCCCGTTAACTTTCAACATCAATCAACTGCCAGAAGCGATCATCCTCTACTAGTCCATCAAAATCTGGGTTACTTCTGGCCTCTACCCGATAGCTAGGATCGAGTGCGATCGCTTTTTCCAAATGATCAATGACTAACTCCGCCTCACCCTTGCGGGCGTAACAAATAGCTTTGTTGTAAAGCGCCTTGGCAAAGTCCGGTTGAATCCCTAACGCACGATTAACGCTTTCTAGTGCGTCTTCATCCCGCTTCAGCTTGAGAAGCATTTCCGCCCGGTTGTTCCACGCTTTATAGGCATCTGGGTTAAGTTCCACCACTTTGTCAAAGGAACCAACTGCCTCTTCATAGCGTTCCAACGTCCCCAACGCCAAACCACGATTTGACCATGCTACAGCATCATCGGGATGAACCTGAACCGCTTGCTCAAAAGACTGGAACGCCTCTTCATGCCGTTGCATTGTTCCTAGCGCCACCCCGCGATTCACCCACGCTTCATGGTAATCGGGCTTAATTTCAGTGGCTTTGTCAAAAGATGCGATCGCATCGTCATGACGTTTCAGCCTTCTTAAGGTTATACCCCGATGCAGCCAAGCTTTGTAGTCGTCCGGTTGAGTTTGCACCACCTTATTAAACGCTGCAATTGCCCCTTCATATCGCCGCAATTCTTTCAGGGCAAGGCCTCGATAATACCAGCAACCCGCGTCATCAGGGTTAAACTCCAGCGCTTTATCTAATGATGCGATCGCATCCTCATAACGTTGCAATTCCCATAGGGCCACCCCCTTCTGATACCAGAGGTTAGCGCCATTGGGTT
>JBFLZA010000478.1:0-7498 GCA_040756535.1 Cyanobacteriota bacterium | reverse complement strand
CCAGTCCAACCCGCCATCCTCCTCACCATCATTGCTGAAACAGTTCTAAAAGACCCTATTGTGAATTTGTTTAAAAACTATAACGTCAGCGGCTATACCATTAATCCTGTGCAAGGTGAGGGTAGCCACGGTAAACGCATGGGAGACATAGCGGGCTACAACACCAATATTGAAATCAAGACCCTTGTGTCACAAGAAGTATCTGATTCTATCCTTTGGTCGATAAAAGACTATCAGGGCAAGCACGCCATAATCGTCTTCCGACAGAATGTAGAAGTCTTGGCTGATTAACCGGGTTTTTGGGGCAATTCAATATGTCCATTTCCCCGCGTAGGAGCTGAATTGCCCGCCGATCCGTCGCCAACATCCCTTTGGCAGTGACCCTCAAGTGACCAGTCCCTTGTTGATAGCGAAACGAGCTACCATTGGGGAGCGAGGTCAATGAAGTCAGAAGCCCACACCGTAACTGTTAGGGTCGGTGTGCGGTAGTTCACACCAAGGAACTTCTAGGAGGGAACCAGATATGGGCAAAGAGCAAAAGAATAAGAAGGAAGCCAAGAAACCGAAAAAGGAATCTGACGGTACCAAGAAACAGAAGAAAGACCCGAACAGGCATGATGGGTCAGGGGGCAGGTAATAGGCGCAGCTCCGCCTTCAGTTCCTAAAGGGGAGGGAAGTTTTCTCTCCCCTCTGCAATGCTGTGCGAAAAGCTTTTTCAGTCTTTGTGTCTCTTCCTATATCACTAGCAAGTTTTGACCCCATTCAAGAAAGAAATGCCCTTTCGACTATTCCCAAAATCCTTGATATGGCTCAGTGCCGCTACCCTCATTCTTACTTTAGGGGGATGTGAAGCCCTGCAAAGCTTTTTTGGAGGCGGCGGTTATACGGTAAAACGTGTATCTGACGGAGATACGATGACGGTTACCGATACCTCCGGTCAAAATATCTCTGTGCGTTTCGCCTGTGTAGATGCGCCAGAAGTTCCTCACACAACGGCGGAGAGGAAAAGCCGAAAATTAGTGGACAAAAGTCAATTTAAGTGGGGGGAAAAAGCCCAGCAGCGAGTGCAGCAGTTGGTCGAACAAGGAGGAAATCGGGTCAATTTAACAGTGACGGATACCGATCGCTATGGTCGTAAAATCAGTGAAGTTCGTTTACCTGATGGTACCTTCATTCAGCAAGTTTTGACTCAAGAAGGATTAGCGCAAGTTTATCGGCCCTATCTGAAAAACTGTCCTAGTGCGTCAATTGTCGAAGCGGCAGAAGTGGATGCGAAGAAGCGGCGTGTGGGAGTTTGGCGAGACCCCAAATATGTCTCTGCTTGGGATTGGCGGCGTACTAGTAAGTAAAGGTTTAAAAGTGCCAACGGTTCAGATCCCCGACTTTTTAGAGAAGTCGAGGATCTCACCTTTAATTAAAAATCTTCTTCTTCTTCGTAGTCATACCGCGCCCGTTGTCCTCCAGCTAACCGCCATACTGCTGGTGCGATCGCAGCCGCAATGGCACCGATACCGACACTAAACGCCAGGATAATGCCCATGGGTATTTGAATGGTTTGCAGGTTGAGAAATTTGAGGGATATCGGTGTAATATTTTGAATGGAAATAATCGCGATCGCAGCAATCCATGCCGCGAGGACGATAGAGGTCAGTACATTAGCGATAGTCTTCATCTATTTAACCTGCTGGAGACTCCCGTTAGAATCTTCGATTTAACGGTAAGAGGAAAGCAGGGCAGTAGGTTGCTTGCCTTGGACAAAATTTGAATAACCCCTACCGCCTTGGATGTACTGACGACATTCGACGTATTGCATTCGCCTCTCGTCTGGGCAGTTACAGACTTGTGCTCTCTACCTGTACGCATAGGGGAGGTAGGCGATGCCGGAGCATGTATCCGGCATTTAAGCCTACCGTGTTGTTTGTTTTGGGCTTAACGCCCCTCCCTTTCGGGGTAATGTTAGCCTCGCCAATGTTAACGATCGGTACTATCTCAAAAACACTGCCTCCCAAATGGCTGTTTAACTTTCGAGTTGTAGAGCTACAGACTGGCTACGAATCCGTAGGTACGAACTTAAACGCTTGCCGTTAACGTAGTGCGCTCTCGCACTTAGGCTGGTCAATTAGGGCTTTTTCAAGCCCCCGTTATAGTCTTGGACTTAACGGTGGGTTATTGACAATAATTAAAACCACAGATGCACACAGATGAACACAGATTGTTGTTTACCTCTGGATTAATCTGCTTTGCTCTAAGGTTAAACGCCTACAGGTTCCATTTTATTGATCATCTGCTCCATCGTTTCAGCAATTTGATTTTGCTTTTCGACAGAGTTGGTTTCCATGTAGACGCGCATTAGGGGTTCGGTTCCCGATGGACGCAGCAGCACCCAGCTACCTTCTTCTAGGTAGAGTTTGATGCCGTCTTTGCGACCGATTTCTTTAACCTTAATCCCAGCAATGTCTGCGGGTGGGTTTTTGGTGAAAGAGTCTAGTACCGCCGCTTTGTGGGCATCGTTGAGGTGTAAGTCAAGACGCTTGTTGTAAAGTGGGCCATCGGCTTCAGCAATTGCTTCTTCCACCAACTGACTCAACGGCTTCCCTTCATAAGCGATCGCTTCGGCAACCAGCATATCTGCCAAAATTCCATCTTTTTCAGGAATATGACCGATAATGCTCAAACCACCGGATTCTTCGCCACCAATCAGCACATCGGTTTCGCGCATTTTCTCACCGATATACTTAAAGCCTACGGCTGTCTCATACAAAGTCAAATCGTACTTAGCCGCAAAGTTGTCCAACAGGTGTGTTGTGGCAACTGTCCGGACAATAGCACCCGTTTTACTTTTGTTTTTAATTAAGTGACGTGCTAGCAATAGCAGCACGGTATTGGGAGTCAGAACATTCCCTTGTTCATCAACGATACCGAAGCGATCGCTATCGCCATCGGTTGCCAAACCCAAATCCGCTTTATCCTTGGTAACCGCTTCTACCAAACCCACCAACTGTTCGCCCTTGGGTTCTGGCATCCCGCCACCAAACAAGACATCGCGAGTGGTGTGGAACGACTCGGTTTGACAACCGCAGTGTTCTAGAACCGTATCTAAGTAACCGCGAGAAGTCGAGTAGAGGGCGTCATACTTCACCTTCAGTTGGGCGCTACGAATCCGCTCCACATCCAGTAGGGAGTAAATAAACTTTAAATATTCCGGTTTGGGGTCAAAGGTAGAAATTTTAGCGCTATTCTTACCCGTTGGTGCGGAATCATCTGCTCCTTCAATATTGGCAACAATCGTATCCGTAATCTCTGGTGTCGCCGGTCCAGCATAATCCGGGATGTACTTAATACCGCAATAAGGTGCAGGGTTGTGACTCGCGGTAAACATCAATGCCCCAGCAGAATTAAGGTAACGGGCATTGTAGGCGATGACGGGTGTGGGACAGTCGCGATCGACAATTTTCACCGTCCAGCCCAAATCTGCCAGAACTTCAGCGGCAGTACGGGCAAACTGGTCAGCGAGAAAACGGGTATCGTAAGATATTAAAACTGGGCGGTCTTTGGAGTAAGCCGTTTCCAGATAACTCGCGATCGCCCGTGTTACCTTACAAACATTAGAGAAGGTAAAATCATCGGCGATAATCCCCCGCCATCCATCAGTGCCAAACTTAATTTTATTTTCGCTGCTTGCTGCACTCATTTGGGCTAATGTATTCCTAAATTCAACTCAATCTTAATCGAAGCCTATCCGATTAGCACTGTATCAGGGGGCGGTTAACGTTGTCAGTAAGGTTCGATGGGGTAGGGCAGTATCAGTAACCGTCTTGCGCGAAAAACCCAGGAAAAAGAAAACAAGACTCCCAGTCACACCTACTTGCACCAGCAGCAATAATCAGAAGTATCTACAAGGTGTGCTGATGGCGAAAACCCGACGGCAAAGACAATCCGGAAATAAGTCAGGATAGTATATAATGCCACTAAAAACCTTAAACGTCTAGAACTCACCTTGTTGCTCAAGCGTTCCCTCCTCTAGGTAGAAGGGAGCTATCTGTTGTCAGAAGCAACATTTTGGGTTTACCCTGTCAAGCATTAACCTGATTGATTTGAGCCAGGTGCAGCAAACAGTTGCCAGCAACGTTGACAGGAGGGAGGATTATAGTAATGTAACCCTTCTAGAGCAATTGGATGAGCGATCCACACTGCCCCTCGTCTTCTGCCATTGGGAATACCATAGTATCGGAGCTATAAGCTATCGTGATCCAGACTGAAACCCCAACCCTACCAACGCTACAAGCTGAAGTTTCTCGTCTGCGAGAAGAGTTGCAAATGAGAGACCAGCTAGTGCAACAGCTGTCTCAAGAATTATTTCGCCTTGTCAAGGGTAACGCCAGCTTCTCACCTCCGCCGGAAGTGTCAGAGCGTCACCAAGGTCAGATGCGAGCCTTACGCGAACAACTGCAAGATGTTGAACAGCAGGTAACTTTTTATCAACATCAAATTACCAGCCGCGATCAAGAAATTTATCAACTGCGGCAGTCAGTGCAAGAATTAACTGAGCGATCGCGAATGCTGGAGCAGGTGGTACAGGAGTTACCGAAGATTTACCGCCAGAAGTTTGCCGAACGCATGGTACCTGTGCGAGAAAAGGTGGAAATGTTGCAACGAGAAAATCGTCAACTCCACGCTGAGTTACAAAGCGTCAGCTATCGCCTCGCCGTAAGAAGCCGCAACATTACACGCGTCGATTTACCGACGTTCTCTCGCCCACGCGGTGGCCCCATTCCCACCTTCGGTCAGGTTTAGGGTTCTCTGTAGTCGTCGATGCCCAAGAAGAGGGGACGAGGCAAGTACTAGAGGCTTCAACCACTACCGTACAACTGGTGAATGCAATCTCTACAAGACTATTGCACGGCATTCACCAAAACGAGTAATCGTTCTGCTTTTGATGCAGGTGGGTAGAAAGAAGCCTTTTGGCATCTCAATCAAGGCGGTGATATGGACAGAGGACATCATCAGGTGTCCTCTAACTTTTGTTGGGGACATTATCCAGTTGAGGACTTGACAAATTAGCTTATATGTGAATTAAACCCTTCGGGTGGGCACTATCTACAGAAGTTAAAAAGCTGATTTTAGCGTTGCTGTGCAGTGCCTACCCTACACTCTAATAACTAATGACCAATGACCAATGACCAATGACTAATTATTAGCGATCGCGTTCTAAATCCTTAATCACTTGCTTCCAGTACCACTCCTCTGGCATACCAGGTTCTCTTTGCTTAGCGATTTCCAGCAATCGTTTGGCGATGTCCCAATTCCCACCGACAAGCCCTAAAAGGCGGCTTTGCACTTCAGGACTCGGTTGAGAGTTTGACCCAGCTCGTGTATTTTGATTGAAGCGATCGCCAAAATTCGATTGAGTAGAACGTCTTTGACCTGTAGAACGAGATTGCGAAGATTGAATAGTCTTCAGCTTGTCGAGTACTTGTCGATAATTATCCCAATCTTGTTTATCAAAATAAAGGTTTGCCGCTTTTTGATAATCATCAATAGCGCCTTGTCGATCATCAAAGCCGACACGAGCCACAGCCCGATGACAGTACAATAGAGCATTATTCGGTTGAAGGCTGAGTGCTCGGGAATAATCCTCGATCGCTTGCCGATAATTCTTCTGTTTGCCGTAAGCGTGGCCTCGGTAGGTGTAGGCTTCAATGTTTTCTGGGTTGTCTTGAAGTAACTGGCTGAAATCCTCAACCGCTCCCTGATAATCTCCTACTTCAATGCGGACAAGTCCTCGATGGCAACGCACTTGAGCATCTTGGGGATTGAGTTGCATGGCTTGCCCTAAATCTTGCATCGCTCCCCGATAGTTGCCTAGCTTGCTGTGAACAATTCCTCGATAACAATAGGCTCTAGCATTTTTGGGATCGATTTGAAGCAGCCAGTTGAAATCTTCTAACGCTCCTCGATAGTCTCCTCGGTTAACCTTATTCACCGCTTTGTTGCAAAATGCGTGTGTTTGGGCAACACTGAAACGCTGGAGTTGCGAAGTTTGAATTTGGTTGATACTATCCAAACACTGACGGCAACTGACCGTATCCTTCTGATCGAGGTAGAGTTGTGCGGCTTTCTTTAAACTAGCGATCGCAGCTTGAGTATCTTCTAAGCGACGGTAGGCAGCACCTTGAAGTTTATAACTCGGTGCATGGTTGGGATTAATCTGTAACGCTTGAGCGGTATCTTCCACAGCGCCTTTGGCATCTCCCAATGCCAACCGAGCCAAACCTCGCCCGAAATAACTTTCCAGACTCTCTGGACTCAGTTGCAACGCCTGAGAGTAGTCTGCGATCGCGCCTTGTATGTCTTTCAAATCGAAGCGAGCGACCCCTCGTTTGTAGTAGGCTGGGGCAAATTGAGGATTAATCTGCAACGCGCGATCGAATTCCTCAATAGCGCCTTGTAGCTCGCCCTGAAGTACCTTATCTAAGCCCCGGTTGTAAAATTCTTGCTCCATTTTTAACCAGCTTATGCAGCCAGCGACCACCACTCTAGCTAATTATGATAGCTTACACACCTAATCGCCTTTCCATCTGCATAGCCTGCGGCAAGCTACTCGTCTGTCTTTATCTACCTATGCGGAAGTTTACAGAGTTGGCGGTGGGGTAGTTCGCCAGTGATAACTTGGACTGTTTTAAAGTAATGCTATTTGCTGGATCGACTAAGAGGCCGATCGCATCCGTACAAGCATCTCTCTCTTGGTAATTGTAAGAGTGCGAGCGCCTTCCCCTTTTCTCTGGCGATGTTCAGATCCAAGATTCCAAGTTGAATGGCTGAACTGCTTGAATGCGCTGGAAGTCTTTATCTGCTGTTACTAGGGTGAGCTGATGCTGGAGTGCAACGGCGGCAATCCATAGATCATTTTCGCCGATGCCCAATTGAGTTATGTTGGTTCTGCGGCGTTGGGCTTTGTCTTTTGGGGCGTAGCGATCAAAGACTGCGGCTTTGAGGTTGCCGTAAATTTCGGCGGTGGTTTCGTCGATTGGGTAGATGTATAGCCCAACCAGGAAGCGTTGAATCAGGGCAAGATTTGCCTGTCGCTGTTGTGATCGCGCCGCCATGTCAATCAGTTCACCCTTGACAATCGTGCAGGTTGCGATTAACTCATCTCCAAGGTTTGCAAGGCGCTCAAGTATTTGAATATTGCCTAGTATGGCATAGCTACAGTGGTTGGTGTCGAGGAGAAACATTACTCGAAGGGATTGGGACTGTAGTCAAATTGTGCTAGCCCTTGTGAGTTTTGGACGGCTTCTAGACATTCTTGGAAGTCGTCGCCTGACCAAGTGCCGATTGTCTTGAGGTGGGCAAGGAAGGATTTAGCAGATGTGGTAGAAGGTTTGGTGGAGAGAGATTGCACGAAGGTGAGGACTTGGGCAAGGCGATCGCTAGGCAAGGTTTCGATTTCTTGGAGGAGTTGTTCTTTGAGGGTCATAGGGTTTGCCTTGCTTCTTTA
>JBFLZA010000477.1:0-7498 GCA_040756535.1 Cyanobacteriota bacterium | reverse complement strand
TACTCTTCGAGAATGATCCGGACTAATTCAAGACTATCCTTATTGTCAGTCACTACACGTATCCTTAGGTTTTTTAAGGGTCGAAAATTACTATCTCCCTCAAGATGTCAGTTGTCAATTGATTTGGGATTGATTCTAGTCTTAATTCCTCAGATATAACCGTCAGGAGCGGCTACCTGGAGTAACGTATTGACTTATCTATCAATCCCGCCATAAGGAAATGCCTCCCAATAAACCGTTTATATTAGGCACAATTTTGACATTAGGAGGTAAGTCAATAGTGATTTTTTTTGCCTCCCCGCCGCCGATATAAAGGTAATCGTAATTAAATAGGTGTTCTAGAGTTGCGATCGCCTTTTGTAAACGATTGTTCCATTTCTTCTGACCCACTTTTTCTAGGGTTGCACGTCCTAGTTGCTCTTCGTAAGTTTCCCCCTTGCGAAAGGGATGATGCCCCATTTCTAAATTTGGCACTAGTTTTCCATCAACAAACAGGGCAGAACCAAACCCTGTCCCTAGGGTAATAACCAGTTCAACTCCCTTACCCGTAACGGTTCCCCATCCTTGAATATCGGCGTCATTGGCGACTCGCACCGATTTCCCTAAACGATCCGAAAGGGCGCTAGCAAAATCAAATCCTACCCAATCAGGATCTAAGTTAACGGCTGTTTTTGTAACACCGCCACTTACGACACCGGGAAATCCCACTGAAACTCGATGAAATTCATCTTGTTCAGATGCTAAGGAGGCGATCGCATCAATTACGGCATTCGGTTTGGGAGGTTGCGGTGTTTCCACACGATTGCGTTCCGTTACAGGATTGCCCGCTTCATCTAAAACCATCGCCTTGACGCCACTGCCACCAATGTCTACGGTAAGAGTGCGTATTGCTCCATCTGCTTGAGCCATTGAGTATTTTTACTCCTGTTCGATACTAAAAAGTGCAGAGATTGGGAAGAAGAGTTGGAAAGTTAGCAAGTTGAACAAAATTATGAATTGTGAATTATGAATTATGAAAAAGTCTTAATTCCTAACTGGGTGAGAGTCCACTTGCAATATTTTGCTTTTCCGAGTTTGCTGGATTGGGAATTTAGGGGGATTGAACTCTCCTGCCCAAAAACTGAATTTTGTGCCATTCATAATTCAACCTTCCTAATTCATAATTTAACAACCTTCAAACCACTTCTCTTAGATTTGCAATAGCTTTTGCCTTGCACGTTCTGCACGCGCTTCGGCACTATCCATTACTTCAGCCATCTTCTCCACCATTTCCCCTGGATAATTTTCTAACACTCTGGTAGAAAGAGAAATGCGATTTTTGCCTTCATCCAAATCAGTAATGATGGCTTTTATTGGCTGACCCACTTGAAACACTTTGGGAAGGGATTCAATGAAGTTTTGACTGATTTGTTTAATGTGCAACAAGCCAGTGATCCCATCAAAATCAACAAAGACTCCGAAAGGCTTAATGGAAACAATTTTGCCATCTACCAACTGCCCTACCTCTAACCGACTAAATCCTTCTGAGCGACTAGCTTCACGTTGAGACAAGACTAGCTTGTTGCGATCTTGATCGATTTCCAAAAAGGCGACAGTGAGGTTTTGACCCATTAACGAATTTAAGTCTTCTCGCTCACTGAGATGCGATCGCGGAATGAATCCTCGCATTCCCCGCACATCCACCGTGACGCCGCCCTTATTCAATCCAGTCACCCGTGCTTGGAGAGACTTCCCCTCTTCCTGAAGCTGTATCAGTTCCTCCCAAAGCCGCTTAACTTCTAGCTGACGACGGGAAAGCGTTATCTGACCGTCTGCATTTTGTTCTCCAATAATCAGGAAATCGAGTTCTTCGTTAAACGGCAGTACATCAGACCAATCTCCTGACGTTTTCACTGAAACTTCATCGAGGGGAACATAGGCAAGGGACTTGCCACCGATGTCAATATACGCGCCATCGTTTTCGTAGTTGTGCACTTTACCGCGCACTACTTGTCCCTTTTTAAATTCGTAGTCGTGTTGTTCCAAGGCTTTGGCAAAATCATCCATGGAAAAAGATGGTTTGCTAGCTTGAGAACGTTTGGATTCTGATTTCATGTCAATTAATCGCTCAAAAAAAGTAGTAAATTATTTAGCGAGGGTTAGCGGGTGGAAATATTTAAGTAGATGCCAACACAAGGTCTTGCCGAAAGAAATACTTCACCTGTTCCCAAGCCTCGGCTGCCGCTGCCTTATTGTAGCTAGCCCGTTGGTCGCAGAAGAATCCGTGGTCTGCTCCTTCGTAACGCAAGATCCGGTGAGGGATTTGATGCTTTTCGAGCGCTGCCTCAATCTCATCGATGTGTTGCGGTGTGATGCTGGCGTCCTCCGTACCAAAGAAGAGGTAGATTATCCCCTTGATGTCTTTCGTGCGTGTGATCGTGGGTTCACCTCCGCCTGGAGTCCAAGTGGTAATTCCAGCACCATAGAAAGAAGCTGTAGATTGAATATCCGGCAGGGTAGCGGCAAGATAGGCAACATGACCGCCAAAACAAAAGCCGATACAGCCAATCGAGTTGGCTTTGGTTGGCGTTTGACTAATCAGGTAATCAATTGTTGCCTGAAGGTCGCCCAGGAGTTGGTCTGCTTGGGTTTGTTCCTTATATTGTTTGCCAATTTCAATGTCTTGAACTGTGTAATCAGCTTCAAAACCGGGCGCTTGGCGTTGATATAGTGCAGGTGCGATCGCCACATAGCCTTCTTTCGCTATCCGCCGCGTGACATCGCGGATATGGTCGTTCACTCCAAAAATTTCTTGCAGCACTACAACGCCTGGGAAAGTCCCTGCTTCGGTTGGCATTGCCAAGTAAGCTGGTATTTTTAGAGAGCCATTTGCAATGTTGACGGATTCAGTCTTAATTTCTTTATTTGCCATGATTAACTTTGACAGATATTTGGCGCTGGAGTTCAATCCAGTGCTGCTAATCTCGCAGGATTATCGTCTTTCTCTACAAGATTAAAACTTCAGCCCTATTTTAGCGCCATGTTACCTAATTCTTTAGGTACTTTTCAATATAATTTTACTTGATACTCTATGCGCTTGACACTAGAAGAGTTTTAAGGCTATGTGCGGCTGTTTTTAGGATAAATAATTCTTGCTTTATTCCTGTTTTATAATTTAATTCCATCTAGTTGCTATACAAAAAAGATTCGGGCATTTTTGTATAGTTAACTAAAATTAGTTTTTCCATAGAAAGGATTAACTTTAAAAAATAGCAAAACAATTCAAGATACTTAAGGGATTTTCCGAATCATTAGAAATGCCTCGTGAGCGGATTAACTGTGTCGGGAAATGCCACCATTACCCTTGAAAGTCTACTATTGATATAGTTAAGCACTTTTTCCCAACGTCCACCGCAGATACCTAGTCAGAGAGCGACGGTAGATATTACCGATTATCACTTTAGACTTAGGGGTCAGTAACAACAGAGTCTATATCTGGACAAAGTTATTAGTGGTACCTATGGCAAAACACTTCCTATTATCGGTTGTCCAAAGCGCTTTGGAGATACTGTAATGGTTCAATATCATATCCAACCCGATAGCGAAATCCCCGCCTCAAAGCAGCTATTCGACCAAATTCAGTTTGCAATTGCTTCTCGGCAATATCCCCCCGGTCACCGACTCCCCAGTACCCGACAACTGGCAATGATTACCGGTTTGCACCGCAATACCATTAGCAAAGTGTATCGGCAGCTTGAAGAAACGGGATTGGTGGAATCCCAAGCTGGTTCTGGAATTTACGTTAAGGCGCAGGGTCATGAAGGCGGGACTCAGCGTCAGTCGCCCATCCTACAGCAGTATCCTGAAGCATCCAAAATTGTACAAAAAAGCCTTGACGAACTGCTAGGACAAGGTTGCTCCCTCAGTGAAGCTAGAGAACTATTCCTTGCAGAAATTGACTGGCGGTTGCGCTGTAGTGCGCGGGTACTAGTTACCGTCGAGTCGCGAGACTTGGGGGCTGGGGAGTTGATGGTACAGGAATTGGAAAAAGCACTGGGAATTCCTGTGCAGTTAGTGCCGATGGAGGAACTCGACCAAACCCTAGATCGAACCAACTCCGGTACAGTCGTCACTAGCCGCTACTTTATCAGGCAAGCCGAAGCAATTGCTGCCCCCAAATCCGTTCGTGTCATCCCTGTTGATATCTACGACTATGGGAAAGAAATCAAAGTGGTTCAAAGCCTCGCCAAAGATAGTTGCTTAGGCTGTGTGAGCATTAGTGACGGTATATTACGGGTGGTAGAAGTGATCATTCACAGTCTACGAGGGGAAGACTTACTCCTGATGACAGCTCAGGTGAACGAAACCTACAAACTTCATGCTTTGGTTCGCAGTGCCCAAACCATTATTAGCGACCAGGCCAGTTACCCAATGGTTAAAAATGCTATTTTAGCTGCCAGAGAGGATATTATCCGTCCCCCAGAACTCATTTGTAGTGACAACTATATTGGCACCAAGTCAATTAACTTGCTTAAACGCGAATTAGGTTTAGGCTAACGGATAGACAACTGAACACATAAAATGTGGCTTGAGGAGAGACGATGACAATTAACATGCGTCCAACGTTAGGGGTAAAGGATAGTATTGAGGAGCGCCGTGCTGCCCGCGCTTTCACTAGCGACCCCATTCCGGAAGCAATTTTAGAAGAAATTTTTCGCCTCGGTGTTCGGGCACCATCGGGTTATAACTTACAGCCTTGGCGCTTTATTGTGGTTAGGGAGCAAGAGAATAAGGATAAGCTCAAAGCTTGTGCTTTCAATCAACGGCAGGTAGGTGAAGCGCCTGTGGTTTTAATTTGTTGTGGCGATAGGCGTGTAGGTGAATCTCAATACATCGAATCAGTAATTGAGCTAGCCAAGGAAGAGGGCGCAATGAATGATGCTTACGCAGATTATATGCGCTCTGCTATTCCAGGTTTGTTTGAGAACCAGCCCTCCTTTGGGTCAATTGAAGCTTGGACAAACCGCCACACGATGTTAGCTGTTGCTCACTTAATGATTGCTGCTAATAGTTTTGGGGTAGACAGTTGCCCCATGGAAGGCTTTGTTGCTACTCAGGTAAAAGAAGCCTTTCAAATTCCAGAAGAGGTGGATGTCTGTTGCTTATTAGCGCTAGGTTATGCAGATGAGCCATGTAAGCAATATGGTGGGCGCTTTGATATTAACCAAGTTTATTTTGGTGAAAGTTATGGCGAAACATTTATGCTTTCGCAATAGGGAGGAAGTTGCTGCTTAGAACTCTTTTCCAGAGAGAACCACAGATAGGCAAGTCATTTACGCAGATTTCATCCTCTTCATCTGTGTAAATCTTGTGTTTATCTGTTAATGCAAATTTCTGGCTGTCGTTAGGGCGGGTTTTGCTTTACTACTTGCTGGTGTAAAAACCTAAATTGCCTCTAAACCCGCCCCTACACAAGCGGCTATTTGGGTAGAACGAAATAGCTCTGGTTTATCTGTGATTAAAACTTGCTCCGGAACAGCTAATTAATTCTGACAATCGGTTGTGACATTACAGCCCACTGGATAAGCCGAATTATAGGTACTAGAGCGCTTACCAAACCAACTATAACGATTATCGCGGACTTGCTCGTAAACGCGATCGCCCATCCATTTCATCCCAGGCAGAGCTCGGTAAGCCGAAACAAACACATTGCCGGTTGGCAACAAATTCCCAATCTCCTCCGCCGCATCACTGCCTTGCCATCTGCGTTCTGGTGAGGCAGCATCAATTAAAATCATCCCCATCTCGCAGTCTTGAGGCGTTACCCCGAAATTCTTCAAAGCCTCTTCATCCTGCATTGGGATGTAATCAAATAGCTGACCCTTATCCAGGTTTTCTAGCCCCTGTACCAGAGTGGTGCAAAGATTGCAGTTGCCGTCGTAAATAACGTGGTATCTCATTTTCTCGTGATTGCTTTCGCCAAAAACGGCAGTACATCTTCATTTTTAACCTAATTCTGAAAAACGACGAACAGCCTTTGTAGGGACATAGGTAGTGCTTTCTAATATTTCAGCATCTGTTCAGA
The DNA here is from genome assembly GCA_040756535.1 of Cyanobacteriota bacterium. Lineage (GTDB taxonomy): Bacteria > Cyanobacteriota > Cyanobacteriia > Cyanobacteriales > Coleofasciculaceae > JBFLZA01. The sequence continues at coordinate 1,434 of JBFLZA010000477.1, read as the reverse complement.
TGACTCGTCCTGAGCCACTGAAGGAGGCTGTTTTTGTTCAGGTTGCTTCGTACCTGTATTGTTTGGCGAAACATTTGGAATTTCCCGGATAGGCCCCCAAGTTTGCGTAAAAGGCAAAGAATCAACTGATTCTTAAGTAAGAGAGTCTAACCGAAGCACTGAGCCTCCAGTGTTTATCCAAGAGGTAGGAATCAATGAAGACCCAATGGAAGAAATTATTCGTTAAAACAACCGTTTGGTTAGCCGCTGAGATTATCCTCAATCTGATCGGGCTTGATAACCTAGCTGACTACAGCGAATTTATCTACGAACAAGAAGTCATGGTATTGAGCCAACACCCTCAGCCGTCAACTCTGATTATTGCTTAAGTTTTTAAGTTATTAAAAATGTGGATTTCAGATTATTTGCATAATTTATAACCCTTAAAAACGAATAGAGGCGTACAAAATTTAAGCCCTTGAAACTTAACGAGTTCATCAGTCATTGGATGAATTTCAAGTAGGAGAATGGCTGGAGTTTAATTCCCCAATCTCCCATCTCTCATAACAATCCCCGATGATGAATAAAAACCAAAATAGCCGCCCAAGAACCCAATGCGACTTTTACGGCGACTAGGATATTGAGCAGGGGGATAACCCCACCACTAACCAGTGCACCCAACTCTCCGTGCGGTAATTCAAATCCGGCTAGAGTGATAACCGACAGGACAATGAAAATCAGAACCGAAACCTTCTCCCATATCGCAGCGTTCCAACGCTTGTAGATGCCCTGCATCCACTCCGATGATGAGGTAATCGCCACAAGACCGATCGCGGTTCCACCTGCCACTCCAGCCGCAAAACCACCGCCGGGACTCAGATGCCCCCGAATCGCCAGTTCAATACCCACCAACGCGGCAATGGTTGCTCCCAGACGCGCCATAACAATGGAGGGTTGATCGGTGAACTGATAAATTGTACAGAACGGCTTTTCATCCGCCAGCAGAAACTTTGCACCCATGACTGCGATCGTAAAGACTACCACTTCAAAGATCGTGTCATACAGCCGATTCCTGAGAATGACAGCCGTAACTGCATTAGGTACTCCACTCTCTTGTACAAGCGTTTGGACGATCGACAGCGATAAGTCCGGTGCCGGATTGGGCATGATCAGGAATTTGATGAACAGCGCTATCCCCGCTGCAATGTAAATCCATTTCATTTATGTTCCTCCCCTGAGTCTGGTGCATTAACATAAGTCAGGCTTGTCGCTGGTGACGAAAGTTCGGCTTGCATAATCTCATAGAGGCGTCGAACCCTAGTTGTGGTGTGATAGGGTTGCTCTTCGTCTCCATCTAGCGGGTAGTTTTGGTCATCGTCCTCTAAGCGTGACCGTTGGGAACAGATGGCATGGACTTCTTTGTCCATCAGCCCCCGGTGCAAGGCTTGCCTATTC
>JBFLZA010000476.1:0-7529 GCA_040756535.1 Cyanobacteriota bacterium | reverse complement strand
AACCCCCCTTGTAGATCCCCCTCCCTGCCACCTAATCCCCAGAGGGGGCACCGAGTTCCCCCTTCAAAAAGGGGAAGCCAGCAGAGGCTGCGCCATTGGCTTCATGGGGGAACTAGAAAAGCATTTGTAGCAGGCTTTTCGTGAATTGGTATGAGTTCTCATCTTGAGGGTGATCAACCACTAACGACTAACGACTAACTACCAGTAGACAGTGGCAGATGTTTGCTGCCACTGAGTACTTCTTCAAACGCTTGGGCTGATAACGGAGGGCTAAACCAATATCCCTGAATTTCATCACACTGATGCCCATAGAAGAAAGCCAGCTCGGCTTCAGTCTCAACCCCTTCAGCAACAACCTTGAGATTCAGACTGCGAGCCATTTGCAGAATAGCCGTTGTAATGGCCGCGTTTTTAGCATCCTGTGTGAGTTGGCAGACAAACGAGCGGTCAATTTTCAGAATATCAAACGGCAATTGCCTCAGATAGCTTAAAGAGGAATACCCCGTCCCAAAATCATCAATAGAGATTTGAATGCCGAGAGCTTTTAATTGAGTCAATGTTGCGATCGCAATTTCAGGATTTTGCATCACTGTACTTTCCGTGAGCTCCAACTCTAAATAGTTGGGGTCAAGTCCAGTTTCTTTAAGAATTTCGACGATCACTTTGCCCAGATGCGGTTGATTGAATTGATGTCCGGATAAATTGACCGCAATTCGGATTGGGGGATAACCAGTGGCTTGCCAGTCTTTGGCTTGGGCACAAGCTGTCCTCAAAATCCACTCTCCTAAGGGTATGATGAAGCCCGTTTTTTCCGCCAACGGAATAAACTCCCCAGGTGAGATTAAGCCTCGCTCTGGATGATACCAACGAACCAAAGCTTCTGCTCCCTCAATCTCCTCAGAAAGAAGATTCACCTTAGGCTGATAGTAAACTTGGAATTCATTCCGTTCCAACGCTTGCCGCAACTCGAGTTCCAGCAATAGCTCCTCTTGCGATTTGGCACCAATGGCGGCGATGTAAAACTGATAAGGCTTCTTTCCTGACTTCTTAGTTTCCTCCCCTGCCGCACTAGCATGTTTAATCAAAGTATCCAAGTCACGTCCATCGCGCCCAAAGAAAGCGATACCAATTCTAGCCGTGAGGAAAAGTTCGTGACTGCCTACGCTTAAGGGTGAGGAAAAAGCCTCCAAGAGGGTTTCGGCTATTTTGGCTACCTCATTACGATAATGGGTTTTGGTGAGAAGAATCGCGAATTGAGCAGCTCCCAAATGCGCGACAGTGTCCATGAGGCCGACGCACTTCTGCAACCGTTCGGCTACAGCTTGGAGTAACACATCACCGCTAGAGGGCCCCAAGGTATTGTGAATTTGCTTAAGTTGCTCAAAGCCGATAGAGAGGATGGGAATTTTTAGTCGGTGTGCGTCGGGTTGAGCCAATAACTGATTAAACCGCTCTTGCAACAAAAGTTTGTTGGGAAGGTTGGTTAAATGGTTATAACGTAATAAATAGTCTAGTTGGGCTTGAGCTTCTCGGAGTTCAACCGTATGCCGCTGCGTCAGGGATGCCTGTTTTTGCAGTCGAGAGGCGATCGCATCGAGCAGTTCAGCCCGTGTAAAGGGTTTGGTTAGGTAATCATCTGCTCCCAACGCCATCGCCTGACGCCAATCTGAGCGCTCGGTTTTAGCGGTGAGGAAAATAAAAGGAATGGTGGCAGTGGTGGGGTTTTGTTGCAGAGTCTTCAACACACCATAGCCATCGAGTTCGGGCATGAGAACGTCACAAATAATTACATCAGGCTGCTCGATGAGAGCCAACTGTACTCCAGTGCGGCCATTATCAGCACTGATGGTTTGGAATCCTTCTGCACTTAGGAGTTTGAGAAGGTTAAGACGAATCGATCGCTCGTCTTCGATTACGAGAATTTTAGGCATCGGTTCTTGTGTCCTTGGAGTAGGTGAAATTGACACGGGTATCGCGTTGAGGTGCACTTATTCACCCTGGGAACCGGTTTGATTTCAACTCTTGTGGCAAAAGTGAGTTGACTTTAGAGATTAACTCTTGTGGTTTTTGTCTCTCAATCGCTGTCGTGTCCGGTGTGAGGAGGCAAACTGTTGAGCATGGTAAGAGAGAAGAAAGGGTTTTTTAAGGGCAGCGACACAGTAAATCGCGTACCTACCCCAACTTCACTGTCTACGGTGATCTCACCCCGGTGGAGGTCAACGCAAGTCTTGACAATCGCTAGGCCTAATCCTGTCCCAGCAATTGCACCGACATTTTTCCCCCGATGGAAAAACTCAAACAATCGGGGGTGGTCTTCCTTTGGTATTCCTATACCCCGATCTTGTACACGAAAAATCGCTTTGTCATCCTGGCAAATCAGTTCAAAGTGAACCTTACCCCCCGCAGGAGAATACTTAATTGCATTTAAAAGCAGATTACAGAGTAATTGTCGCAGCAGTTTCTTATCCATGCAAGCTAAGAAACGTTGACCTTGACAGGTAAATGTGAGGGTATGTTGGACACCTGTAAAACGTTGTACAGACGTAGTTACTGTTTGCGATCGCATTTGGGCAGGATAAGAATGCTCCAAGGGCTGTTGGCGCGTCTCTATCCCTCGCTGAATTTCAGCAACCAACTGCTGACAGAATTCATTGAGTTCTAAGGGTTCTGGGTGAAATCGGACTTGTCCAGCTTCAGCGGTTCCAATGAACAGTAAATCTTCCAATAAATCAAGGAGGTGTTTGACGGCATCTTCAATCAGATGGAGTTGTTCAACTTCTTCTTGTTTCGTCCATTCGTAGTACTCCAGCAACTCGGTAGTTGACAGAATTGTCGTCAGCGGCGTCCGGAATTCATGAGAGGTAATTGAGATAAAGCGAGATTTGAGATCTCCGAGTTCTTTTTCTTTCGCCAGGGCATTTACAATCTCGACTTCGGCTAACTTGCGTTCTGTAACATCTTCCGCGATACCTGCAATCCGCTCAGATGAACCGGCCTTATTCAAAACGTGAAAGGCACGCACCCAAACCCAACGGACTGAATTATCCGGGCGCACAATCCGATATTCTTCCTCAAATTCTTGCTTGTCTTGGATGTGCCGAGCCAAAGCCGCTAAGATGCGATCGCGGTCTTCTGGATGCACGCTCTCCAACCAAGATTGAGGCTGCTCATATAAATTCTTTGCCGTGCGTCCCCATACTTCTTCATAAGCGGGACTGATGTAAAGCATTTTACTCAGATCGGGAGTGGTTAAAAAGAAAACCTCATGAATATTCTCCGTCAACTGACGAAACTGCTCGTCTCTAGAGCGTAGTTCCTCTTGAGTCTGTTTATACTCTGTACTGTCAAAAATTACGCCATCCAACCAGAGTAAACTGCCATCGGTAGCAAATACTCCCTGTCCTTTCTCATAAAGCCATCTCACGGTACCATCAGCATGGGCAATTCGGTATTTCAACACATAAGGCTGTTGTTTCGCTACACATTCTGTGATAGTCTGCTCAACTCTTACTCGATCTTGAGGCTCCATTAAGCTGGTAAGTGTCCGAGTTCGATTTTGCAGGAAATCAGAGGCAGGATAACCGGAAATTTCTTCTATGACATCGCTGATAAACTCTAGGGTTCGATCAGAATCACAAGCACAGCGGTAAACCACCCCAGGGATATGAGCAACCAACGAACGGAAGCGCTCCTCGCTCTCTTGTAGTGCTGCCTCAGCCTGTTTGCGCTCAGTAATATCACGCCCAACTGCTTGGAATTCGATCAAGTTACCTTGCTCATCAAAGATTGCCCGGTTTGTTCGCGTTAGCGTGCGAATTTCTCCTTCAGGTGTCACCACTTGGTATTCATAGGTAGCGACAGGGTTTTCTAAAGTGAGACAAGCGAGTTGGAGTTTAACGTTTTCGGCATTTACTTGAGGCATTAACGGGAGAAACTGGTGCCCGATGAGTTCCTCGCGAGATTTGCCAAAGTAGCTACAGTAGGCTTCGTTGACGAAGGTAAGCGTGCCATTGGGCAAAAACCGACAAATGATTTCGGTTTGATCTTCAACAATGGCTCGATAGCGACTCTCACTAGCTTGTAGTGCGGCTTCACTCAGATGACGTTCGGTGATGTCGTAAAGGGTGCCACAAGTGCCGGTAACCGTTCCGGCAGCACTATACGTGAGTTGCGCGAATACCTCAATCCAGCGGTAGCCACCGGAAGCAGTGAGGTAACGAACGTCATGGCGGAAGTATTCTTTTTTGCCTTCAATCAGGGGTAGCCATTCCTCTAAGCTGCGTTGCCAGTCGTCGGGATGAACGTAATCTAATAAGAACTTACCTATACTATCTGCGATCGCAAAACCTGTAATTTCACTCCATGCTGGATTCAGAAATGTCCAATATCCATTAATATCGGTTTGAAAAATAATATCTTTAACATTGTCAACGACTGACCGATACTGTTCCTCTCGTTCTTTCAAGTCAGCTTCCACTTGTTGGCGCTGCTCAATTTCACGCTGAAGCTTAGTAATAACTTGCGTTAACTCTTTGGTTCGCTCTTCAACTCGAATTTCTAGTTGATTTTTCGCTTCTTGCAGCGCTTGTTCCGTCATTTTTCGCTTAGTAATATCCTGCGCTAAAGAAGTAATACCAATCACTTGACCATTCAAGCGCAGTTCGGTTTCAGTCTGCCGATGTTTCTGGATTTCTTGGGCTAGGGCTTGATTGGCTTTTTCTAACTCTAAAAGGTTTGGTAACGCTAAAGTTTTGGGAATCAAACGCACCAACTCCTCAGCCATGTAGAAGGCAAATCCGGCAGTAATTGCCTTAAAAAAGCCAGATAATCCGTAATCTGGGTACCACAACGCCCACAGTTCCATCAGATGAGCCATACCGCCAGCTAGGATGAAAGCGCAGAACACCCAAAAAATTTTCTGGAAGGGAATGTCAGGACGTCTCTTGAGAAAATAGACCAAAATCAGGGAAATCGAGAAATAGGAAAGGATAATGATGAAGTCACTGCCTATCTGCAGCCATCGCCCACTCAGTTCGTCGAGATAGCCTTGTCCCTTAGGAAAAAAGGTTTCTTGGGAAAATAACAGTAAAACGGGGAACATTATCCAATCACTATTCCGACTAACTTGAAAAGAGCAGCGGTAACTCTAGGAGCAGGGAATCTCTCGGAGCGGGAAAGCTCCAGGAGAAAGATTTTCTTACATCCTGGTTACGTAGTTGATGACGGTTACTAATGTGCAACCGTCAGCTTTACTGTAGCGCAGATAAATTCCTGTAATTTTTTCCGGAAATGGGAAAATTTTTGGGAAGTTTATTGATACATGAAAAGGAAAATACGGGTGAGTGAATAGATGCTAAAAGAGTTAAAAAACTGTAATAAATTCACTCTATTGTTAAGAGTGAGCGACCAAGCCATAGCTATATCTCAATAAAAGTTATAGTTATCCTATGCGTTTTCTTCTGCCTTAAGGCAGTCGCAGAATTTTAAATCTTTGATGAAGTTTTGCTCTCGTTACTTGAGCCAAGAGTTGACTACGGCCGGATGCGGTAAGGTAACTATTTTACTCATTAAAGACCCTGAACTGCCAAGCCTTTTTTGTCTAATTACCAACTGTAGGGCGTTTAGCAATATTGCCTCTCAAACAGCGTCGGCGTCAGTTATATATCGCGCCTGTGTTATATCGAATCCGTTAGCATTGGGATACTTTGTTTTTTTAACGCAGAGGCCACAGAGGTTTTCGCCAAGGGGCGCAGAGTTTGTGGAGCTAATTTGCAGTTAATTGTGATCCAAGCGGAAACAATATCGGTCTTTGGTTTTTACCGAACTCGTCATTAGGGTAAGGGTAGCTTGGCGATATTTTGATACTCGATACCAATCAGTCCAGCGCTGATGATGAGAATGGTAATGAGTAGTGCAGCGGCAGTCAACAGCTCTGCAACTTTTTGAGAGGTTCTGGGTGATTTAATGGGTTGAGCAATTCTAAATTCATCAAACTTTACGACTTGTGAGTTAGGGAATCGTGTATCGAAACGATAGCTACTCACGGTACCTGTACCTGTGTCTAAGATGCTAAAAGCCGTGATGTCATTACTGGCAATATAAGGGAGTGGCTGGTTATCGTCTCCCAGTAATGGTGCAAGGTTTGGTATTACGGGACCGAATCCATTAGGATCGCCTGTGGCGGCATATTCTGCTAAATAGCCTTTTGGCACTGGTCGCTTTTTGTCCCCGATATATGCGCCGTAAGTATTGCCGACGTTTGAGGTTTCTAAAAAGTGCGTCCCATTGGGGGATACAAAACGGTTCCATAGGTGGGAGTGTCCGTAAAACACGAGTTGTACCCCTGATGCTTCTAGCAGTGGTACTACATCGCGAATAATATAATCCCCTGCCTTGGGGTACTCGTAACGAACCGCCTTTATCCGCCCTTCGTCATCTCGCTCAATGAGTTGTACGGGGTCAGTATAAGCAGGGACAATATTGTCACCTAGAGAATGGGGTGGATGGTGAAACATTACCATCTTATAGTTTGCCTGTTGGAATTCCGGACTTTTGAGCTCTTTCTCTAGCCAACGATACTGGGTGCTCCCTTTGGCAATGGGTTCAAAGATATGCTGTCCGTATCCCCAGGCGAGAAGATTGTTCAAGTCTTGTCCTCGTTCGCGATATCGACCTCTGGCGTTGGCATCTAAACTGGGGGTTCTCCAGATATTCGTGATGTATAGTACAACCAAGCGGATATCCCCAAAGGTCATGGCGTAATAGTTTTCTCCTCCCGATGGGTTTTGGGGTAAGGTGAAAATCTCGTTGTAGGTGTCGGTATTAAAAGAATTGTTTTTCAGCCAAGCTTGCTGTACTTTTGGGTCATTTTTGGGATTCAATCGCTTGGCATTTTTTTGATAAATGACTTTGGCAATGGTGCGGGGAAAGGGGTCGTTAAATTGGTCGTTTAAGTTGCGCTCATTGTGCCAACGCCCCATGACTTCATGGTTACCTGTTGCTGGAAATAGCGGGGCATATTGAATTAACTCGCCCCCCCTGTAAGTCGTCTTGACGCCTTCTTTCTCTAGTTCGTAATCAGCACGACCTTGAAGAGCGGGAAAAAAGGCACCTTCCCGGTTATCATCAAACCATTCCGAAGCGCGATCGGGAATGTTGACAGTGTCACCCGCGAAAAAAATTGCATCAACTCTGCCAACGGTTTCAACCACCTTCTGTAGATTTGCTGCCGTCATCGGCATTAACTGGTGGTCGGAGGTTAACAGAATTTTCAGGGGTGTCCCTGGTGTGGGTTTGGGCGCAAGGGTAAACTGATAGCTGCTCACCTTCTGTCCATCTTCCCGCACGCTCGTCACCTGATAGGGAACTCGTTGGTCAGGATTGAGTTCAGTAACGATCGCTTCATGACGCCAGATATCCCGTAGTGTAGGCTGTCTGTAAACTTGACCCTCTTCTGTTTGCTGACCAACTCTCGATTTTTGGTCTTCGCGTGTACGACTGAGTTTAGTGGTTTTTGCGATCGCACTCCG
>JBFLZA010000475.1:0-7533 GCA_040756535.1 Cyanobacteriota bacterium | reverse complement strand
AACGAGGTTGGTTTAAGGACAAAAAAGCTGGGGAATTTAAACTAATCATCCAATAAACACAAAAGATTATTTCCCACCATTTCTCAATGTCCTGAAAATTAGTAAAGCGATAATCAGTCCAACCCAGTTCTTGTTTGCATTGCCGAAAGCCATACTCTACCCAAGTTCTCAATCCATAAAGATTCCCTAAAGTTTTTTTGATATTCCCCTGGAGATTCGTCATCACGAAAGAGGTTGAATTCTCTGGCTTGGTTTCTGGGTCAGTAGTGATTTCCCAGTAAGTCCGAGTACTTCTCTTGCCAAAAATGATTTCTCTAATATACCTTGTCTCAGATATTTGGTTGCTAAATATCCTTGTAAATTTATGCCATTTATTGGCTCTAACGGTCTGGCTGTTTGGCATCCACACCCCGTGATTACTTCTGATAGCGACAATCCAGGGGATGTTTAATTTATCAAGTGTTCTGATAAATGAGCTACTTTCTCCATATAAGCTATCTGCTAATACTAATTCAATCTTAAACCCAAACTCAATTAATTCTGTAATAATTAATGATGCTAATTTAATTTTAGTTTGATAGTTATCTCCTACTTTTAATCTTCCTTGGGGCTTAAATACCTTAAACATTAAAGGAAAAGTAATGTCTTGATAGATACCGTAGGCATTTACCGAAACAATTCCCGCGTCAACGAGAGCCCATGCTGCCTAGATATTGTCGGGCTACATAATCCGTCTTCTTTCCTTTTTTTCGGTCTCCCGTTTCATCTATCACTACTGTAATTGATTTATCTTTTAATGCGCTTAAGATTTTCGATAATCTTCGGTTTCTTATCTCGGTTACTGACCACGGTGATTTGGCTATAAAATGATGTAACGATTGGGCTGAATTTATTCCCACAACGAGAGGCTATTTCTGGCAAGGACTTCTTTTTTATTGGCGCTATTATTCCTATATGTAAATATTTAAAACATTCATAGCTCCTTACCTCTGGAAATAAGTCTTTATAGCCTGCACAATATTCATCAATGAATGATACGGTTGGCTGGGCATCCCTCGCTAAATGTTTGAGAATCTGTAACTCTACATCCATTGTTTTACCTGCCTTGTAGAGATCAAGATGTAATATTCTTTATTTTAATTCTCGGAGAGTGACAGAAGAGGGATAATTTTTAAGGTGTTGGATTAGGATAACGCGCATAGATCGCATCAATTTCTGCCAAGATATTCTTATCCAGTTTCACCTCAACACTGCTAAGATTTTCCTTGAGCTGTTCCATTGTTGTTGCCCCAATGATGGTACTGGTAACGAACCAACGCGATCGCACAAATGCCAAGGCCAGTTGTGCTGGAGTCAAGTTGTACTTGCGGGCAATCTCCACATAAGCCTTTACCGCCTCTGCAACATTGGTCTTTTCATAACGCTGACCAAATCCCGGAAATAAAGACATTCGGGAATCTCCTGTTTTCCCGTTGAGATGTTTACCCGTTAAAAGACCAAACGCCAAAGGACTGTAAGCCAATAATCCTACATTATTAAATCGGCAAGTTTCAGCGAGGTGAATCTGAAAGACGCGGTTGAGTAAGTTAAACGCATTCTGAATCGACACCACTTTCGGCAACCCCAACTGCTTCGCCAAATGGCAAAACTCGCATACTCCCCAAGGCGTTTCATTGCTCAAACCCAAGTAACGAATTTTACCTGCTTTAATCAGGTCTGCAAATATCTCTAGTTGTTCAGCAATAGGTACAGTCTCCCGTTCGTGCGTCGGATTGTAGTCAGGAGCACCAAATAGGGGTACGTATCGGTCGGGCCAGTGGATTTGGTAGAGGTCGATATAGTCTGTTTGCAACCGATTGAGGCTGTCTTCTACCGCTTGCTCAACATTAGATCGGTCAATCCGGCGTTTTTCCCCTCGAATCCAACTTAAGCGAGAGGTTGGGCCTGCTACTTTGGTCGCGATAATGAGTTTGTCTCGCTGCTGCTTAACCAACCACTCACCGATATACTCTTCAGTCTTTCCCTGAGTTTCGGCACGTCCCGGCACCGGATACATCTCAGCGGTATCGATGAAATTAACGCCTTGGGCAACAGCATAGTCGAGTTGCTGACTGGCATCCTCTATCGTGTTCTGATGACCATAGGTCATAGTTCCCAGGCAGATTTCGGATACCAATAGATCACTATCGCCGAGTCTTTTATATTCCATCAGCCTAATTACCGGACAATCGTACTGAAAAACATTATGGATGAAACTCGCCAACAGCAATGGAAAACCCTAGACCGCTTTTTGGAAATCCGTTCCCCTTGGTTCACCTTAATCGGTGAACATCTAGTAGATGATCTCCAGCAAGTTCATGATTATTGGCGGGTAGAGAAAACAGATTCGGTTGTCATCTTGACGATTCACGACGGTAAGCTGCTGTTTCCCATGCTGAATTATCGCCCTGGATTGGGAAAACCGACGCTCGATTTTCCTGGTGGGCGTATGCATGATGGGCAAACACTAGAAATGGCGGCAGGGAAAATTTTAGAGAAGGAATTGGGCCTAACAGAGGATGCGATCGCACATCTTACTCTTCTCAACCCTAGCGGCTGGCCTGTTAATAGTGCATTCTCTAACCAAAAACTCTACGGTTTTGTAGCAGAAATAGACCCTACGGTATCGGTAAATCCTGAGCTTTTGGCGGCTACTTATCCTACTACATCGGAAGGCATTCGCAGATTGCTTGAGGAGTTAACCTGCCTTCAGTGCCGCGCTGTACTTCTAGAATGGCAAAGTCGGTTGACTTAAGTTTTGTGAATGCATTGGGACACACCCTAATTATCGGAATTGGGTCGTGAGGGAGGTTTGGGACGTTTTGGTAAAATGCGATCGCTTCCAGCACTGGGTAAAATGCGATCGCTTCCAGCACTGGGTAAAACCCGATCGCAAAAAAACAGTGTTCCCGATGCCACACACAAGGGAATCGTCAGAAGATTCAACAACGGAATACTCACCAACCCCAAACAAACCAGGCTGAAACTTGCACTAGCAGGCAAACTTCTATACACAATCCTTAACTTTTCTCGAAAGTGCAGGCGTCGGCGTTCCAAAGGCGCATCCAAAAAGTCAAGACAAACCAATGTTGCCGCTAGCACAATACCCCCGGCAGATGCCAGCAACGTCCCAATTCCCGGCGCAATGAAATTCAGCAGGAGTAGAATCAATCCCACTCCTACCGCTAGCACCAGTTTTTTCAATTCAAATAAAATTGCTCTTCCAATATCTCGAACAATTCCCACTTCTACTACATGAAGCTGACCTGTGCGTACCTTTTCCAATTGCTCGGAGAGTTGGCCATACCACGGCGCACCCAGCAACACTCCAAATTGCACCAATAAAAAACCCGTAAAGAGCAGTAACCCTACAACCAGCAGCAAGCGAAACAACCAACCCACACCGATAATCAAATAATCTAAAACACTAAGCCATGTTGGCAGGTTAGCAATGAGAGAATCTACCCACTGAGTCAGATTAGTCATCAGATGGGTAAGACTATCCCACGCAAAAAAGAGCAACCCCGCATAGAGAAGAACGCCAACCACAAAATTGACCAGAATGGGTACAGCCATATAACCCCACAAACGGGGAGTGCGCCTAAAAACCGCTAGGACTCGAAACGGGTAAGTTGCCCCTGCCAGCAATCCAAATCCGCCCAGTACTTTCCACATAATCGCTCAGTTAGCTGTGCCCGTTTTGCAGTTGATAACGCTCTGACTGTAACGCATAGACTTCTCTTGGGTCTAAACATGCTGAGTGACTTAGGACTTATGCAAGTGTCACAAAAAATCTGGTTTTTTGTTTGTAGTAAGGGCTTGACGCCTTTGGAATGAGGACTCAAGTCCTCACTTTGAACTGAAAATAATCTGCCAGTTGCGTAAGCTCTGTGACTGTTACACGTTCTTTGTATTAAAAATCACAGGGTAATGTAACAAAGATTCCCTCTGTGAGTAGATGTTAGGGATAACAATAGTTTTTAGTTTACATATAAACGGGAACAAAGCCTATTCCTCTAGGAGTGGGATGAATAATCACTTGCGCCTTAGACAAAGATAGTTCTTCTTGTAATCACAAGGCTTTTTTACTAACGCTATCACTCTGCTTAATAGTTATTAGTCTATAGTTACGAATATTTAGTGAATTAAACTTAATTTTCCGTTAATTGAGTAAAACACTAATCAGAAATAATTCATGACTAATAGCTGGAAATCCCACACTTGATAAGTAAGTCATGGGATGAACTTGAATAAATTATCTCCCAATGGAACTGAGGGTGCGGATGAATAATACCATTCTGTTAATCGAAGAAAATCCCGACGATCAATTCCTGATCAAGCGTGCCCTAAACAAGCGTTTTCTGAATCAGAGTCATTTAGTAGGAATGTGGTCAAAACCAACCGAAGATACGGCTAGCTGTATCTCCTCTGTTAACAATGTAGAACTTTCCTACCCTCCGGCATCGGCGGTATGTCAACAGGATGAGTTAGTTGTTTCTGTTGAAGTAGCAAAGAATAAGGAGGAAGCTGTAGACTACCTCAAAAGAAAAAAGAATGATAGCGATCGAGAGCGTTATCTCTTACCTGTATTAATAATAATCAACGTAGCTATGCCTTATATATCAGGTCTTTCATTACTGGCATGGATCAAGCGGCAATCTGAATTGATTCACATTCCAATTGTTATGGTTAGCGATGTTGACAAGAAAGTGCAAGCAATGAACTTAGGTGCTAACGCCTACATTTTTAAAACGCTGTGTTACTCTGGCTTAACAGAAGTTGTAAGAACTCTTTTACTATCAAAATCTCCGACTTCTCAGGAGTTATACCAAAGGGATAAGATGTGTTCCGAACAGTTACTAGCTCTTGCAACTTCTTCAAAAAATACTTTATCAGAGAAGCCTCAGCTTTCAAGCAAAAAAAACTGGAAAGCAGGTAGTCTAATCCGTAAATTTCGTCTCATTCCTCTGATGTGACTTGTTGTATGAGCTTTCACAAGATGAGAGCATCCTAATCCTGGCAAAAAATACATCTTTACGATCAGCCATAGGTAGAGGGCGGGCAGGATACCCACCCTACAAAAACATTATTTCTGGTTTCATTGGAGACTTTAACCCTTCAAAAAACTTGGCGCGATTCCAAGTGAGCTTCTATTTCCTTGCGGGTGCGCCAAACGGGTCGCATTTCATTGCGAGCATATAATGCTAGCTGGTCACCAATGTGGGGGTTTCCTTGCTGAGTTGCATTCCCGTAGGTGTTCAAGACTTTTGCTCGTATGGGATTAGAAAACTCAATAGCTGCAATGTAGGTATCGCCAGCAAAGGATTGAAAGCGTGCATCTGTGGAGGGAACCAAATCCATTACTCGGAAAATCCCGAAGAGTCCTGGGCCACCACTGGCAGGTAAGTCCACCTTACCATAGCGTAGCCGAGCAACCTCTCCCCATGGTACATCCAGTTTTCCGTAAAGGAACTTCACTGTGGTTGCGGCTGTTTCCAGTGCTTTTACGGCAGTTTCGGAGTTAGCTATACCGTTTGGTGTTGTTAGGGGAGAGTTTTCGTTCCAGGGAGTGGCATACCAGTTGCTACCTGGCATCGTTCGCGCCCAAGTGGCGAAGAGTGCTGCCCCCCGACTGTCGGCATTCGTCTGACGATCCCAAGCTTGCAAAACATCAGCAGCCTGATTTGCCAACTCACTCCCCTGCTGACGCGCTGCCCGAATTAAGTCATCGAGTACCCGATCCGCCAACTCCATGCGGGAGGAGAACTTATCGGCAATCATCTGGTCAAAGCTAATTTTTTCCTTCTCCATCAGCATCTTGGCTGAACGCTGCGCCCGCAAATGCATGAAACGCGGTGCCATGTAGGGGGGATAATTCTGGGGATTGAGCGCTTGGGGAAATGTGGATGTCCAAGGTGGATCGTTGGCATTTTGCAACCAACCACTAGGGGGGTCAAGGGTACGGGGCAAGTCACGGTAGGGGTGAGTTTTCGTCCATAGCGTTGCCGATGTCTCACCGGGAACAATTCCCTGCCAGTACTTCCAATCGCCTTGGGAGTGTATTGGCACCTGACCGTTGAACACATATAAAATATGTCCGTTACGGTCAGCGTAGAGGATATTGAACATCGGCAACTGCAAACGCTCTAATGCCGCTTCAAACTGGCTCAATTGGCTGGCCCGTGCCATGTCCCACAATTGTTGCGTGATATTGGGCTGGTCTAACCCAACCACCCGCACGGCAACGGCTTTACCGTCTTTTTGGGCAACAACGGGGCCGTGAATCGATCGCCGCACGACTAGTTGTTCGTTCCGTAGTGTGCCATTTGCTTGCTTGACTTTTAGGGTTTGGGTTTCGGTTTCAAAGGGGCGAACAGTACCATCGAGAAGGTAGCCCCCATCGGAGAGGGTTAATTCGTAAGCGTCCCAGCCATCATGGGTGTTAACGGTAAACGTCCAACCCAAGTTATCGTTAAAGGCGATCGCAAGTCCTGGCATTCCCACGAACGTAACACCATAAGCATCAATTTCGGGTGCGGTCAGTTGTGCTTCATACCATAGAAAAAAATCTGTCCAAGGTAAGTGCGGATTTGCGAGCAGCATCGCGTTACCACTGGCTGATTTTGACGGTGCGATCGCCCAACCATTGGAACCTGCCGAACTAGGACGGGGGCTGAGATTCGCCACACTTTGGGGGTTCGTGACAAAGTTAAAATGAATCACTCGTTGAGCGTGAGCAAGTACATCCACCCCATTTACGGGTAGCACTTGCTTAACTTCATTATTAATTTGATCGGGATGTTTCTTGGCATAAGCATTGATTCCCAGTGCAAAGGCATCCAAATAGTTGCGTATTGTCGGGTTTTGTGCTTCATACCATTCCCTTGCCCGACTGGGAATACCCATTGTTCTCACATACTTATCAGAGTCCAAGTATTTTTCCCCAAAATACTCCGCTGCCCGTCCCCGTGCTTGACCGTATAATCGCAAAATTAAATTGCCATGACTTTGCATCTGCGCCCAGCCAAATGCTTGGAAGAGTTCTTCAGCGTTTTTTCCATAGATATGGGGTACACCCCAGGTATCCCAAAGAATTTCTGTGCGGATTGAACCTATCGCCGGATTGCGAATAGTGACTCCTAACGCTAAAACGAAGCAAAGCAGTAAAGGAAAAAACCACAATAAGCGTCGTCGGAAACGGGCAAGGTGCATGAAAATTATGAATTATGAATTATGAATTATGAATTATGAAAAAATCACTATTCATTCTCTCCGATCAGGGTGAAAGCTGCCCATTTCCTGGGAGTGTCGGGGTATTTGTCCTTCATCTTGAGCATGGCTTGACGTAAGGATTGGGCTTTATCACCTGTTTGCTTTAGCTGGCGATAAAATTCCGTCATCAATTCCTCTGTAGGATTATCGGGGACAGCCCAGAGAGAGACAATAACGCTAGGGGTTCCGGCAAGAAATAAGGTGCGAGATAACCCAATCACA
>JBFLZA010000474.1:0-7569 GCA_040756535.1 Cyanobacteriota bacterium | reverse complement strand
AGACTGAGGGGTTGTCGGCATTCGGTTCTCAACTTTTTTAATACTCTTTGAGTAGGAACCGCGACCGTTAGAACCGTTGTAAGAACCTGGCTTGGGAGGTGTGTGAGTCATGGATCGATCCTTATTGATTGCTAAAATTCAAAGGCTGTGGGTGGCTAGAAATTTATCCCCCCCTTTTAGATCCCCCCCTTATCCCCCATCCCCCCGCCTACGGCACCCCCCTTAAAAAGGGGGGCTGGGGGGAGTCAGAGGATGCTACGCTTTTTGTTCTGGAGGGGGTTAGGAAGGTTCTGATGAGAAGAAGTGAGTTGCGTAAGTCCTGTTAACGTACTCTCTCAAGAGCAGAGTAGAACTAAGGCTATGTAGAGAAAGCCCTGATTGACAGATGGCATTGAGATAAAGACTGTAAGAGCAGTTTCAGCGTTGAATTCACATCTCCGGGTTATAACTGATACCGTTTCACTATTTCCCCTTGTTTAAGGAAGGTTGAAGGGGTGTATTTGTAGTTCATCAAGAGTGAAATGGGTATGAGGCGAGAGGAGATTAATCAGTTGAATTCTCTTAAAACCGCTTTGTGGAGACAGGTAACATTTATTGCTTGGGCATGGTTGCAATAATGGCATTACCATCGAGGAGTACTAACATTTCACCGTTGGGTTTCAACCAATAGCCACGCAAAAATGACACCAATTCAGGGGTAACAGAAGAAGAGGGAGGTGATTGAATCCAATCTGCATGGCACCACTCAATATCTTCTACTCGGTTGACAACTAGCCCTAACATCTGGCTTTTAGCGTTATTAGAAGTTCTGGAGGTGGAACTCGCTTGTAAGACCACTGCCGTATAAGCTGAAGTTGCGATCTCTTGTTGGTGCCAGGGAGTCAAACCCACTAAATGACCCAAATCAACCATCCACAAAATTTCACCCCGCCAGTTGTAAGCACCCATTACCCAGGATGGCATTTGGAAAATCGGCACAATCTGACCTCTAGGAACGGTCAGCACCTCAGTCATTTGTTGAATCGGCAGCAGCGCTGTTGTATCGGGTAACAGGTGAAAGCGCAAAAACTGTTCACTTGCTCTTGATGCAGTAGCGATGCGATTAATCGCTTCTGTACTACTGACTAACTGGGAGTTTGAGACGGATAAAGAGTTGGACATTGATTTTCTTGTGCCGTAAGGGGCATCTTTCTGAGGTAGGGTGGGCATTGCCCACCCAAATCACCACTTGGAAATAGCTGATGTTTCAGCCTTATCGTTTGATTAGCTGTTTAACTGTGCGTACTAGCTCATCTTGGTCAACAGGTTTAGCGAGGTAAGCATCTGCTCCCTGTTTCATTCCCCAGAATTTATCCATTTCGCCGCATTTGGTTGAGCAGATGACGACAGGAATTTTCTTTGTCTCTGCTTCCGCTTTCAAATCGCGACAAACTTCGTATCCACTGCGACCGGGTAGGACAACATCGAGAATGATAATATCGGGTTTGTTGGTGGTAATTTTTGATAGAGCTTCTTCGCCACTATCAGAAGTCACAACATTGAAACCTCCTTGCCGCAGACAGCTAGTGAGAACTTGCATATCAGTTAAGGAATCTTCAACAACAAGAACAGTGCCCATAGTATTCACCTAATTAATTTTGGTTATTGGTCAAGAGGTCAAGAGGTCATTAGTCATTGGTAAGAACGAACACTAATGACTAAGAACGAATCGCACCCTGCTCTAAGTGCTTGCGGATAACGCTGAGCACAACCCCAGCATCGATGGGTTTGTTGAGAAAATCTGATGCACCGACGAGTTTGGCACGAACCCGGTCAACGATGCCGTCATTTCCGGTCAAAATCAAGATGGGAGTATTGCGGAAATGAGGCAGCTTGCGTAACTGAGCGCATATTTCATACCCGTTGGTATTGGGCATCACCAGATCTAAAAAGATTACATCTGGCTTTCGCGTTAACATGAGTGCGATCGCTCGCAGTCCATCCTGTACGCCGACATATCGATAACCGGCAGCGGTGAGTAGAGATTCCATCGTTTTGCAAACGATCGGACTATCATCCACACAGGCCACCAGAGGCGCGTTGGCAGATGCTGAAGTGTCGGGCGTTTGAGGAACAGGAGTATCAACGGGGGTGGGTAAATCGGGGATATCAATAAATTCCACCAACCCCAATTGCACATAGGGCAGGAACGAACGGGTGAGTTGCAATACATCCCGCTTCAACAGCACAGACAAGTCACGCAATGTGCGTTTCCCATCTAACAGTTTGATCAGGCTTTGGTAAACCTGCGGTGTCGTGCGATGTTGGAGTAACTGGGGTTGCGTGATGACTGGAGCTTGATTGGGACAATAGCTTGCAACCGAGTCATTGCGCCAAGCTTGCCAAAGTTCCTCAGCTCCTGCGATCGCATCCTCTATATCAACCAAAGCCAGTTGCGACGATAACTTGTTATCTGGCTTAATTTGATAAGTAGCGTGCCTCGCTTGGGCAATATCAAACAACACTTCATTGATGATAGCAGGAATCAATCTACCTACTTGTTCATTGTTGATTTTTTGCTGTGCCTGCCACAAGCATAATAGTTGATATTGCCAGCAGGTTTTAGAAGTTACAGCTTCAATATTGCTTAGATCTCGCAGCATTGCAGAGCGATCAAGCAGTAGCCCAGGGCAGTAAGTCGCTAAATATCTTTGCCACCGTCTCACTGGATGAGTCCCGCCAGTGGCATACATAATACGACCCAGATACAGATAAAAAGTCCATTTTTGTCCTTTTGGATCTGCAAACACCAGTTGACCAGTAAACTGAAGCGACTTTAAAGATTCGAGGAATCGAATGTGCTTTGAAGCGGTAAACAAGTTAAGAGAAACAGGAGGGGAAATTGGTGTAACAGCCATAAACCCACGATTGTTGTAACGAATTGACTGAGGTCAGCTTAAAACATAAAGTTTTTCAGTTATTGCAAGTAAGCCAATCGCGTGTTCAAAAATTCTCTTCCATACCAGAGTTTTAGGGCTTCATGTCGAAGCTTCTTCAACTAATCGAATTAACGGGTTGAGTACAATAGCTAGACTGTTTAATTAAACGATCTAAGTATTGTTTTTTTTGCACGCTACCAGATACACCTATAGCCACATCTAAAGCTTTGAGAGTTAGATTCTGCTATCTTCCACAAATTCTTTTACGTAGGGATTGAGCAGGTTCAGGGAAGAAAATTACAAACTTTAACATCAAACACTGTACTGGTATCTTTTGTAAGCGAAGCTTTGGTCTTTCTTTTCAGTGCCCCTAGTCCTATTAATAGCACTGCCCAACAGCGATGTGTTCTTTAAAAATATAACTTCACAACTGTTTTATTTTGTTGTGGTATATTTTTTAGAAGTTTGTTTTTTAGGGTAGTTTCTATTGTTTCTCCGTATTTTCTCGGTGGTTGTTCTCAGCCATTAGAAGTAAGATACAAAGAACAAATTTCGTAATACACGTATTATAAAAATGAACTACTGTATGACAAATTTAAGACTCAATAATTGTTGATAATACAGGGCATCTAACTTTAGTAGTTATAAAAAATGGAAAATGTTTTATACAAAAAAGCTTTAACATTCAAACTTGCAAATCTTGAGCCTCAATTTGTGTAATACATCAAAAGGTAACAGAGTCAGCCAAGTGGGATTTAAGCTCATCCCCCCAGGCTCAGTACAAGGGATTGGACTGCGTCTCGCTGCGGTAACACGTCAAGAGGTCTTTAGTCCTTGGTCATTGGTTAGCCAGGACTCAAAGGACTGCTGACTAATGACGAAGCGGCTCTGGAGGCATTCCTCCCATCTCTCTTAAGGGGGTGCAGTCAAAAACAGTTGATGAGTTATGGTGCCATTACCTGTTTCGGCATTGAGGAAATTCGTTGGTTCAGGCAAGACGTAGGCTTGTAGGATTTAACTGGTGGCGCACAGCATTTAAAAGTGTGGCGTCATTTTTCCTCCCACCCCTTCCAAGGGTGGGCTGCCAAAGTGTCCGGAGGTTTTTGTGAGAAATTTAACTCAGAGTGCATCTGGCGTTAGCCAAGCTGACTCTCAGCATCACTCTGTAAAAGACGAAGGCTTACAAATCCAAAAATTAGTTAATCTCAATGCTCTCTGGGAGGGGGAAACCCCTGTCGGTAGCGATGTCATCCAAGGATTAACTCAGATTCCCAAATGCTTACCCCCCAAATATTTCTATGATGACCGTGGCTCTGTTCTATTTGAACAAATCTGTGAGTTACCCGAATATTACCCAACACGGACAGAAGCCGCGATTCTGCGCCAGTATGCTGGTGAGGTTGCCCAAATAACAGGTGCTTGTGAATTGGTGGAATTGGGGAGTGGCAGTTCGACAAAAACCCGTCTGTTGCTCGACGCCTACAAAACGATAGGTTACCCGTTACGCTATATGCCCATTGATGTCAGCGCTGGAATCTTAGAAAGCAGTGCTAGACAGTTACTTGCAGATTATCCCTCACTTCGAGTTCACGGTTTAGTCAGTACTTATGAGTTGGCACTGCAACAGTTACAACCGACTCAGTTACCCAGTCGGATGATTTTTTTCTTGGGCAGTACCATCGGCAATCTCAATCCCCAAGAGTGTGATGTCTTTTTCTCCCAAATTACAGCAGCGCTGAAAGCGGGTGAATATTTCTTACTAGGGATTGACCTACAAAAGCCAAAACCATTACTAGAAGCTGCCTACAACGACAGCCAAGGAGTTACCGCCGAATTTAATCTCAATGTGCTGGAGCATTTGAATCAGCGTTTTCAGGGCAATTTTGATACTCAACTATTTGAGCATTGGGCATTCTACAATGACGAACTCCATCAGATTGAGATGCATTTACGCTGTTTGAAAGCGCACACCGTTCGGTTGGAGACGCTTGACCTCACAGTAGAGTTTGCAGCAGGGGAAACGATTATGACCGAAATTTCCCGGAAGTTCGACCTAGATGTCATGCAACAGGAACTTCAATCTCAGGGTTTACAACCCATTAAGGTCTGGACTGACCCGAAACAGTGGTTTGGCTTAATTCTTTGTCGTCTCTAATTAACGTAACATCTACCTATAGGGTGCGTCGGGACGCACCCTACTAAGCTGTCGTACAT
Organism: Cyanobacteriota bacterium; assembly: GCA_040756535.1. Taxonomy (GTDB): domain Bacteria; phylum Cyanobacteriota; class Cyanobacteriia; order Cyanobacteriales; family Coleofasciculaceae; genus JBFLZA01. The sequence continues at coordinate 2,437 of JBFLZA010000474.1, read as the reverse complement.
TTAACCTCGATTTTTAATCAACATGACATCGATAATCTTGATGGCAGTTTCCTCTGGTATCTCCAAAGCGCGATAGAGGTGGTTTAGGAATTCTTCTTCTTCTTCTGTAACTTCGCCATCTGCTAAGACGATATCAGCGGTTACAGCAAAGACTGTTTCTTGCAATTCATGAGGGAGGGCGGCTAAAGCAGCAGCAAGCAAAATCTCAGCACCTTGGCGTTGGAGAATACCCAGGAGGCGATCGATCATTTTTTCCGTAACATCTGCCGGATAGCTCCTAAACAGTTGCATTCGAGATAAAGTGATTAGCAGCGTTTGCTCTTCAGCCTCAGCTGCATAACCATCGGCAGCAACTCCAATCAGTGCGATCGCCGCAAAAGCTTCAGCCGGGCCTAATGTGAGTTGGCTTTGCTGACGAGCACCGGAGATTTTATCGAACAGACTCATTTTTCTTGTTCCTCAAGAGGATATTGATCAACACCAAGATGCCGAGGATTGCTCTTTTAGTCCTTGTTCTCGAATTTCAGTGCCGCAGAGTTGATACAGTATCGTAAACCGGTTGGCTGTGGCCCGTCATTAAACACATGACCGAGATGAGCGTCACAGGCTGGACACAATACCTCAGTCCGCCGCATAAACAGGCTGTTATCGGCTTCTTCTGCTACCTTCTCTTTGGCGATCGGTTCCCAGAAACTCGGCCATCCTGTTCCAGAATCGAACTTTGCCTGTGAGCTAAATAGCTCGTTACCACAACACACACATTTGTAAATTCCTTCTTGTTTATTATTGTGGTATTCGCCAGTGAAGGCTCTTTCTGTTCCTTTCTTTCTAGTAACCTTGAATTGTTCTGGGGTGAGCTGCTGTTTCCACTCTGCTTCAGACTTAGATACCTTGTTAACCATTCGTTGATACTCGTTTTTTAATGTCGTTAAGGTGTCAGAACTCACCGAGAAAGGTGATGCTGCTATAAGTGAATCCACTTATAGCTCGATCCTAAAGCTCACGCCGACATTGGCACAGGTACGGATTACCGCAATCCCACCCTCATCTGGATAGTGACTCAATAGACTTCTTGCAGAAGTCGGGAACGGGGAACGGGGAACAGTGAATAAGAATTGACGCAAACAGCATCATAAAAATACTTTTGCAAGAGGTCTAATAGTTGAGTTGGTGAGCGATCGCATCCTAAGCTGATATGCATCTCATGCAGCCTCATCACCGACGGGCTGTCCGGCCCATCCCACGAGCAACTTAGGAGTTGGCGTAATAGATGAAGCTGATTTTTCTCACCGGGAGTAGAGCAGGGCATGAGTACTACCCCCAAGAAAGAAGTAAGGAAACACTATTCTCATTAAGAAAAAATACTCTATATTGAAATCGAAATTATTCCATTTTTCCTCAATCTTTTTCCTTATAAGGATAATAAGCTGCTTTTTTTAAATTCTAATCCCTGAATCAGTTTATACCTCATGCTGGGGATAGAGATTGGATTAAGAATTAAAATGTTCCTTGAGATAGATTGATTTGATTTAAACTTCAAAAATCTCTTGAAAGCTTGAAGTAAAAAATAAGAATCGCCCCAAAGAGTCAGGTTTGATTTTCAGGCTAATAGGATAGGAAGAACACGAGAGTTATTGGTCAAAATAAAGTCTTATCGACCGAAACACTCCCTCGACTTGTTGACAGCTTTTTCTACCAATTTTTACTAAATCACGGTCACAAGTCGAACAGGATAGTGAGAAAAGAGGAAGAAAAAAAAATCATGCTTGACGCCCGCGCCGATCAAGTTTCTCCTATGTCCCAAGGCAAGTCCGTCAGCAAACTAACTCAACTTCCCCTAGTTGGCAATCGCAGTTTGCAAGCGCAAGTCCCTCAGATGGATGTGCAACAACTCCATCAATTACTGCTACAAAACCCTACCAACCTTTTACTTATTGATGTACGCTACGCTAGCGAACAAAAAATTGCTCAACTGCCTGGAGAGTGGCACCTCATTCCCTATCCGCAAATTAAGGCGGGACAAGGGCTAGAGCGAATTCAAGAACTCCTCCAAGAAAAACGCCAACATTACCCAAATCAAGAAATCCAAGTCCTTATCCTTTGCAAAGCCGGGATGCGCTCTGCTCATAGCGTTCTCCGTCTACAACAAGCTGGAATTAACGCTACCAATGTTACTGGTGGTATCGAAGCTTGGAGACAGTACATCGACAAAAGTCTTCCAAAATACGACATGAAAGACATCCCAGAAATGCAGTCTAGCTTAGCTAAAAAGCGATCGCAAAAACAAAAACAACGTTGGATATCCGGTTGTGGTATTGCCCTCGCTTTAGGAGCGGTTGGTGCTGTGGGAGCTGTGCGTTATAACTCTGAGTTACTGCGTCCCCTCATCCAAGCCGGTGTTCCCTTAGCTGTCGCCTCAGATTTACCCGTCATTGGT
>JBFLZA010000473.1:0-7586 GCA_040756535.1 Cyanobacteriota bacterium | reverse complement strand
TGAATTTCTTGTAGTTCTTCTGTCTCTTCTCCCTCTACTAATAAAATTCCTTTTGCACCCGTAAGAGGACAGCAGTAACGATATCGACCTTTTCCTAAGCTAGCGATAGAAAAGGCAGTTTCATTCAGAAGAGTAACCAGTTGTAATTTTGTATTTAATATAGGAGGAGGGGCACAAACAGGAGAAAGTTTTATATCTTCAAATTGTTTGTTGAGGGAAAATGTCACTTCGACGCGATCCAAAAAATCAACTTCAAAGTCCCTCTCACACATCTGGCATAACGAGAGCGATTTTGCATCTGCCAAATTTTTGAATTCTTGAGTAATCATGTTGCAATGAGGGCAGTGAATGTCCCAGTGCAGCTCAAATAATCCTGCCTTTACACCCGATAAAAACTCAGAAATAATTACGCTAGGAGGTAAACTACAATCATCGGCTAAAGTATATGGGTTTATCCTAATTCTTTGGAGAATATGAGAACGTATTAACCAATCCTCAATGGCATCGATAGCTGCAATATTAGCGTTGGTTCGCTGCTTGAATTTTTGAAGTTCTTCTTTTAAAAGCTCCGTGTTCATGAGGGTTTAGTTATATAAATTGACTCAACGATATCCATCAATTTATGTTTTTTTGAGGGAAACCGTCATCAAAATGATGAGCTGGATATGAGAGTTTGATAATTACTGCGCCCCGATGCTGATAAAGCAAACTTAGCTGAGCTAATTTTATGAGCCTTTTCTTACAAAAATTGCCGATTCGGCTGGCAATTTCCCATAGAAACTGACTCTATCTCCAAAGGAGTTCGCGAAGGGGAGGAAATTGTATATTCTGAAACGAATAAAAATGCGATCGCTATTTGGGAAGGTATTTTTCATCCTAAATGGGAAGCAATGCACAATTCGCTAGCCTCGCTTCACACCTCATCGGCAAAAATACAATTTTTCCCCAGGCTCTCCACTAGGCTTACTTCTCAAATTTTAAATTATTTACATTCCTTTACGCCGCTGTTATCTCAGGCATTTTGAGAAGGCTCCTCCTCCTTCACAGTTCTCCGTTTCGTCGAATGGGGTCTAAACAGCAAGCTAACCCCAATTGCCCAAGCTATCGAAACCAGCCAGCCTGCCAAAATATCGCTAGGATAGTGAACCCCCAGGTAGAGGCGTGTCCAGCCAATGGCTAACACAAACAAGCCTCCCACAAGCAAGACGGGTAAGCGCCAGCGCTTATTCCAGCTAAGGATTACTAAAGCGGCTACTAATGTCATACTCGACATGGCATGACCGCTAGGAAAACCATAATCAAATTCTGGAGCGGGTGATTCCCATAGGTGAGGACGCACTCGATGCAACAACACCTTTGCAGTGCGATTGATGATGATGCTTCCTAGTAAAGTAGTGAGAAGATAGGCTAGTGATCGCCACCGTCGTCGGTACAACAATACCAGCGAAACCACTGCAGATACGGGAAATACCCCCCAAAACACCCCTAACTTAGTCAAATTTGTGGCAAAGGTATCCAGTTGAGGCGAGGCTGTTTGATGAATTGCCAGCAGCAGGGGTACATCCCAAGGAAAACCGCCTTCATTTTCCCAAATATCTTCTGCCATTTCCCCAAAAATCTGTAGGGGTATATAAACTCCTATTAATAGGATCAGCAGAGAACGCCAATGCCTAGTAAGCAGCTTCTTGAGAACGTTGAAGAAAGACTGGAGAAGCTGCCAGAGATTGGAGTTAAACATTTTTATCTACTTCAAATAAGCGTGCTGATCTAGACCCCAGATGAAGAATCTACTTTTCACGGTATCTTGTGGCTGGAAAAGATGAGGAGAATCGTCTTACCTACCTTTTCCACCTTTTTATGATTTTTATATAGGAATGGCGCTAGCGATCGCGAAGTTCTTTGTTTATCGCTTCTAACAATTGAGCTGTCGTAAATGGCTTGGTCAGATAGCCATTGGCTCCCAGCTTTTGCCCTTGGCTCACAACATTTTGGATATTTTCTGCTGTAATGAAAAGCAAAGGAATCGGGGCTGTGACAGGGTCTTGACGTAGCCTCTTGAGTACTTCATATCCATCAAACTCCGGCATTCTAATATCACATAAAATCAAATCAGGAACAAACTCTTTTGCCAACTGTAATCCTCTGAGACCATTTCCAGCTTCAAGCGCACTAAATCCATTGGTTTTTAGGATATTCAAGATACTCTCGCGCAGGATGTCTTCATCTTCAATTACCAAAACCGTTGTCATCAGTTGCTGTTAGTTCGTTTGAGCCAAATGGATCGAATTAAGGTGTCACTTCGGCAGCCAGAATTACTCTTTATCCGGGACGATATAACGACAACAGGGGGGCGTCGTCAAGTCCTAGCGTAGATTGCTGGTATCCACTTTTTCCTCAAGTGACTTATGCAAGGAAAAGCCATTTAGCTGATCAACGCCCCGTTGTACCCGTTGTACCCATCCCTAATACCTTCTTGCTCCGCTTCAATTGCTTCCACAGGTCTTTAATTTTCTTGTACGCTTCCTCCGAAGATAGCTTTCCTCCCGTCTCTAAAGCCGAGATGTAAGAGACACTTTGAGCAAATTCTTGTAGATTGGCGTTAAAAGCTAGATGCTCTGGTGTAAATTGTCCCTGGTAGCGACTTCGAGGGAAGAGAAAGCTGTCCTTGCTCCTCTGAGCTGAAGTTGCCATTGCTACCTCCCAATGAGATTAAATTATAATGCTATCATTTTGTTTACCACATTTTAACTAAATCTTAACCTCAACTCATCTCGTTGGGTGGATGATTTTTATAAAAAGTCAGCGGGCAGACTTCCTATTAGTATTAGTGTTCCTGATCACAAAAAATGAAATCAGGAATAGGGAGTTCTTCCCCATTCCCCGATCGCACAATAGATCAAGTTTTCTAACTACTGAATCCGTTTGTTAGTAGTGACTGCCAGATTTGCGATGATGCACAGCCGTGACGCCATCCGATAGCAACTTTCCATCTTTGACAACTCCATAGACGAGCCAATGATCGCCACACTCCATGCGATTTTCCACTGTACATTCTAAATAGGCGAGACCGTCACTCAGAACTGGGCAGCCATTTTCAGCTATTTCTGTATTCACCCCAGCAAATCGATCTTCACCCGGCCCGAAGGGTTTGAGGAAGTGCTTCATTAAGCCCAGATGCTTTCCTTCTCCAAGAATATTCACAACAAATTGGTCACCAACATGCATCAAAGACTCAATAGCCCGGTCTTTAGCAACAGCAATGGTGAGGCCTGGAGGGTTAAAAGTTGCTTGAGACACCCAGTCGGCAAGCATAGCACCCGTAAGTTCCCCCTGTTTAGCGGTAACAATACACAAAGAACCGACTAAACGTCCTACAGCTTGCTCAGTACGAGCGGCTTGAGAATCAGTGACCGGTTGCTTGGCTTTCCGGGATTTTTTGGTTTTTTTCAAAGCTTGGGCAAAGTCAGTACCCGCTTCTTCACAGTATTTGAGTGAAACTTCGTTGGGTTTGAATTTCACTCGAATAGTTTCAAAGCCAAACTGATACCCCGCATCGCGGAATTTATTTTCGATGAGGTCAATGGCTTCGCCACTCCAACCGTAGGAACCGAAAACACCTGCAAGTTTGGTTTTAGTCGCAGTAGATAGCACGATGCCGAGAGCGGTTTGGATGGGTGTTGGGGCATGGCCGCCAAGGGTAGGGGAACCCATGATAAACCCGTCTGCTTTCTCGACCACTTTCTGAATTTCAGCCGGGTCAGCGACTTCGCTGTTAATCGCTTCAACCCCAACTCCCGCTTTATTGATGCCTCGTGCGATCGCTTGTGCTAAGGTTCCCGTATTCCCATACGCTGATGCATAAATTAGGGCAACCGTCAAGTCTTGGTTGGCATTCTGCTCAACCCACTGCCGGTAGGACTGAGTCAGAGGTATCAAGCTATAGCGTACCAAGGGGCCATGACCCGTTGCATAAAGCCTTGCCTGGAAATCAGCCAGTTTGTCTAGCGCCTTTTCCATTTGCCGTGCGTGGGGAGCAAATAGGCAGTCGAAGTAATAGCGTCTGTCTTCGCTAATCGTCATCCACCCTTCGTCCATGACTTGGTCTCCACAGACGTGAGCACCAAAGAATTTATCGGTAAACAAAATTTCGGTTTGGGGGTCGTAGGTACAAAGGGCACCAGGCCACCGAGAACTGGGAGTAGGAATAAATTGCAGGTGATGACCTTGACCTAAATCCAGCGTTTCATCACCCCGTACCACTAAAATGTTTAAATCTTCGGTTTCTAGGATGCTTCGCAAAGCGATCGCAGCCGGATTGGAGCAAACAAAGGTAATCTGCGGAGCCAGTTCCAGCAAGGCTTTCAGGGTAACGCCTCGGTTCGGGTTGATATGACCGAGAATGACATAATCGATGCGTTTGGGGTCGAGGCGTTGTTGTAATGCAGAAAGAAAGATTTCGGTAAAGGATTCTCCGGGTGGGTCAAAAAGGGCAATTTTATCGGCTTGTATTAAATAAGAATTAGCCGTAGTGCCGCGTTGCAGGGCGTATTCGATTTCAAACTTGAGTCTGTCCCAAGTGCGCGATCGCAAAACGTTGGTTTCTGCACCAATGGGGAGAACTTGGACATCGCGTTGCTTGGTTTCTGGCGTAACTGTGACCATGTTTGTGTCTCTTAATTAGGTTGTTATTGATAGCTTTTGAACGGGAAATTTTTTGTTTACTCAGCGTTCCTCTGCGTTGAAACAACCTCTCCTTTCCTCACTGCATCACAGGATGGAGAAGTTGACCAAGTGTTATGAGGTGTAACACTTGGCGCTTGGGCCGTGAGGATGACCTCTCCATTGGCACCATATACCCAGCTTTGCGCTTCCACAAGTGGCTTGGCTGTACGAGTGGAATTGATTGGAGGGGTAACTCTAGAAATATTGTCTGCTTCGGAGTTGAGGGTTACCCAATCGGGAGTGATGACTGACTCACCCTGTAGGGGGTCAGTAGGACTGGGAGGTAAGCCACCGCGACCTGTAATGATAAAGCTACTCTGTTTGTCTGCTGCTGCGGGGGTACAACGCTTGTCAATCTGCCTTGTCGCATCTACAACATCAGTAGGCAAATTGGTTAACCCTTGCCTGGGGTCAACAGCGGGTTGATTGACGATCACTTCGCCGTCTAAACCAGCTTCGGAACTGGCGGTGATGTCATTAAATGGGGTCAGTTTATCTCGGAACTCGATGCCGAAGAGTCCTTGAGTGGTGATGTTGATTCTGCCGCCATTGCCACGAGAGGCATTAGCAATAATATCGCTGCCGTTGGGACCTTCTGGCGGTAGGGCAACAAAAAATTGAGTATCAATGTTGATGTTGCCGCCATTGGCTGTGCCATAAGCGGTGGCGGAAATCAGGCTTTCGTTACCCATTAGCCAAACGTCTGAGACCTTTAGCGTGATATTCGCCCCGCCTTCAAGTCCACTTTTGGCAGTTTCAGCGGTGATCTCCCCTCGATTGAGGAACAGGGAGTTAGCTGTGATACTCAGGTTGCCTGCCTGTCCTCTGGGACTGCTCACTGTGACTTGTGCCCCATCCTGGACAGACAACTGTCCAGTTTCCATCGTTAAGTTCCCAGCAGTGCCGCCAGCGGTAGCATCAACAAATAGACCGCTCGCGCCGCTCAGTTGCACCGATTCTGAGGCATTGACAATTAAATTCCCACCCTTGCCAGAGCCAAAGGTGCGAGCACCGACCTGTGCCCCATCCCGAATCAGCAACTCAGAAGTAGTAATTGTTAAGTCTCCCCCATCGCCTGTTGAGTTCTGAGAAGCTCCAGCAAATAAATTGCTGGCAAACTTACCATCAGCGGAGGTGCCAATCACTTGCACTGAATCGGAAGCATAGACCGTTAAACTCCCCCCCTTACCAGAGCTAAGGGTGCCAGCACTGACCTGTGCCCCATCCCGAATCAGCAACTCAGAAGTAGTAATTGTTAAGTCTCCCCCATCGCCTGTTGAGTTCTGAGAAGCTCCAGCGACCAAGTTGCTAGCCAAGCGACCATCAGCAGAGCGACCAATCACTTGCACTGAGTCGGAAGCATAGACCCTAAGATTCCCCCCCTTGCCAGAGCCAAAGGTGCTGGCACCGATCTGCGCCCCATCCCGAATCAGCAACTCTCTTGTGGTAATACTTAAGTCTCCGGCATCGCCTGTCGAGTTGGGATTAGCTTGAGCAATCAAGTAGCTGCCAAGCTGACCATCGGCGGAGGTACCAATAGCTTGCACTGAGTCGGAAGCATTAACCATCAGATTACCCCCTTTGCCAGAGCCGAAGGTACTTGCACTGACAAATGCCCCATCTTGAATCAGCAACTGCCCTGTAGTAATCCTCAAGTCTCCTGCATTGCCTGTCGAACTCTTATTAGTTTGAACCGTCAATTTGCTGGGAGACTCACCATCGGCGGAGGTACCAATCACTTGTACTGAGTCGGAGGCATTGACTGTCAGATTCCCCCCCTTGCCAGAGCCAGAGGTTCTAGCACTGACTTCTGCCCCATTCCGAATTAGCAACTCAGAAGTAGTAATCGTTAAGTCTCCGGCATCACCTGTCCCTAAAGTGTCAGCAGATAAGTAGCTAGCAAACTGACCATCGGCGGATTCTCCAATGACCTGCACGGAATCAGAGGCATTAACCGTTAAATTCCCCCCCTTGCCAGAGCCAAGGCTGTCAGCACTAACCCTGCCCCCATCCTGAATCAGCAACTGCCCTGTAATAATCGTCAAGTCACCCGCATCCCCTGTTGAGTTCCGAGTCGCATCAGCCGACAAGTTGCTGCCAAACCGACTATCGGCGAAGGTACCAATCACTTGCACTGAATCGGAGGCATTGACTGTCAAATTCCCCCCCTTGCCAGAGCCAAAGGTATCAGCAATGACTTCTGCCCCATGACCAATCAGCAACCGCCCTGTAGTAATCGTCAAGTCACCCGCATCCCCTGTTGAGTTCCGATTGGCTTGAACCGATAAATTGCTGGCAACCTGACCATCGGCGGAGCGACCCATCACTTGCACAGAATCGGAGGCATTGACTGTCACATTTCCTCCCTTGCCAGCGCCAAAGGTGCTAGCACTGACCTGTGCTCCATCCCGAATCAGCAACTGCTGGGTGTTAATTGTCAAGTTCCCTGCATCACCTGTTGAGTTCTGATCCGCTTGAGCCGACAGGTTGCTGGCAAACTGATCGTCGGCGGTGCGACCAATCACTTGTACAGAATCGGAGGCATTGACTGTCACATCTCCCGCCTTGCCAGCACCAAAGGTGGCAGTACCAACAATTGCCCCATCCTGAATCAGCAAGTTTCTTGTAGTAATCGTCAAGTCTCCCGCCTCTCCTGTTGCCGTCGCACTAGCTTGAGCCCCCAAGGCGCTTGAAGATTGATCATCAGCGGAAGTACCAATCAGTTGCACCGATTCTGAGGCATTGACAATTAAATTCCCCCCCTTCCCCACCCCCAGGAAATTTGCCACAATCTGTGAGCCATCGGTAAGCGTCACATTTCTTCCCCGCACTTGGATACTGCCACCGCCTTCGCCACTGCTAGC
>JBFLZA010000472.1:0-7586 GCA_040756535.1 Cyanobacteriota bacterium | reverse complement strand
GTGCCCCCAGGTTAACAGAGCTAATGTCAAGATTTTGTAACAAAGACTACTGAGGTAAGGAAAGATTCACCAACTATTGACACAACACAAGTCACTGTATTTCTGGCAATGTTAGTGCCGACACTAACCAAGAAGCTTCAAACTTATAGCCAATCAGCAGTACAATAAGCTTAACAAAGGTTAAAGTTGTTAGCTCCTGCTGACAATGCGAAAACCTTCAATTACCACAAAGGCTGCCCAGCTTCAAGCAGAGCAGTACAAAACAGCCTTTCCGCCTCGGTCCGTAAATAGATAAGTACCAGGTGTATTTACTACCAGACCCTATAGTTTGTCAATAGATACCTCTGTAGTGAATTTAAGGAATACCCAAACGAGCATTCCTAATCCTTTCTTACTCAAGTTAGGAGACTGTGCCCGTCTGTTCCAGGCACAATAAAAGTAGCAGCAGTTTGTGGGAGCTGAAAGCTATCATCAGGTTGACAGCTTTCAACTCAAAACTTAAAATTCATAACTCAAAACTCTTTAGTCTATGCTTCAAGATACTCAAACCATACGCTACTACCAGCAGCTGACCGATGCTCTGGTTTATATGTGGAATCGAGGCTATCGCTTTGACGAGCTGCGGATGTATATCGATGGCTATATCGATGCCCTTCGTCATAGTAACGCCGTTGAAGTCTATCGCATCCACCGTTTGGAGGAAGAAGCTATGCGCTATCTTCGTGATCCCTCCAACTTTGAAATGGTTCCCATGCCACAACCGGAAACTGACTATTACTAGTTAAGCGATCGTTTTGGTTTTTTGAATAGGTAGTTGGTTTAAGCTCAACTGCCTATTGACATTTTCCTGTTTAGTAGAATTCTTGATTCACTTCAACCATTCTATAACCACTACTAAAAAAACGTTTCTGTTGTTTTTCCATAAAAAAGCCCGCCACAGCGGGCTAAAAAGAATTTTAAGTGACATTCTCCACACAGGGATGTCAAGTATACCGTGTGGACTTTTCAAGTTTACTCTCGACCTTTGAAGATAGAGTGGCGATCGCAACACTTCAAGAAGCGAGGGCGACTTCTACCATCTGCTGCAATTCACCCTTTTGATACAACTCAATGAGGATATCTGAGCCGCCGAGAAACTCTCCGTTAACGTAGACTTGGGGAATTGTGGGCCATTGGGAATATTCTTTGATTCCCTGGCGAATTTCGTAATCATCCAACACGTTTACAGTTTCGTAGGGTACACCTAGGGTGTTCAAAATCTGGACAACGTTATTGGAAAAACCACACTGGGGCATCAGCTTGCTGCCCTTCATAAATACCAAAATCTTGTTCTGGTTGACCAAGTTGTCAATCCGCTCTTTCACTTCTGGGGTGATAGTCATGCTTTAATTCCTTCTACCTCATATGGCTCTAGTGTAGTCTCCCGGAAAGAACGCTTGCGTCAGGATTACTTAAACTGACGGAACAGCACTTTTCCAGGCTTCAGGTGTATACGTTTTCAGCGCCAAGGCATGAATGGCTTCAGTTGCCATCGCTTGATTCAGCGCTCCATAAACGAGCTGGTGCTGTTTGACCAAAGACTTGCCTTCAAATTGGGAAGAAATGACAATGGCTTGAAGATGGTCACCGCCACCGGTTAAATCTTGAACCTGCACCTGAGCATCTGGTATTTCTGCTTTGATCAGGGCCTCAACTTGATCTGGGCTAATCATTAAAACTCCCGTTACTCTGCAAACCTCTAAATATAGAGTAATTTATTTACCAGGAGTAGTGGAGGAGGTAGACTCGCTGCCCCGAGGTTTGGGATAGGGGGCATCCACAAATCCCAGCTCAAAGAGTTGCTGATAGGCTTTCTTCCCAAGTTCACGCGTTGGAGCCTGGGAACGGATGACTTGAATCAACAACGGTACAGCGAGTTCAGCTTGGTTTTGTGCCCGATGCACGAGTGCTAGCTGATAGGTCACTTCATCTCGCATTTCAGCGGTTTCTAACGCTTTTTTGCGCTGGGCTTCAAAAACCCGGTTGTCGATTCCTGAAAAACTTGAAGAGAGCTGTTGATAGAAATTAGACAATTGGTTGAAGACTTGACGTGCCTCTTGGAGTTTTTGACGCGCCAAAGCATAGTTCTGGGAACTAACGGCACTATTTGCCTCTGCCATCAAACGCTGCCCACCTTGCAAACTCAAAACACTGCTATCCATATTTAAGGGTCGCACATTGGTGGGGTCAGTCAAATCTGGCTGAATCTCACTGGGACCTTCTGGTAGCTCAGGCACGGAATTTTGATTTTGAGCCTGTGCGGGTGACAACAGCGTTAAAGCCACTGTGAATGGCAAACAAACCAGGGAGCTAAAGCCGAGGCGACGAACAGTTCCAGAGGAAACCATGTAAAGAAGTGGGGGTATTGAAAAGAAAACGTATCTAAACTTTGGGTATCTTATCATTAGACCTCTTGCAAATGTTCGTTTTTAGTCGCTTGTAGTTCTTTAGTTAAGAAGTTCCCTGTTTCCGACTTCTGCAACAAGTCTATTGACAGAACGTAAACAGTTGTCATCTTGGAAAAACAACAGAGACCCAAGTCTCGCGAGGGTTAGACTGAAATCAACGTCTGAAAGTTTCCTAACCCTCCACCCGTTAGAATTTTGGATTGAAGGAGTAGAACCAATGACCAGCCGCCCTGACTTGCCTAGAGACGATTCTCCCTCAACAACGGGCGTCCCAGAACGAAGTGTGGGTATGCTCCTACAACGGGGAGGCGAGGAATTGGCGCTGGAGAAGGTGAGCGATCGCTTCACAGTACGCCCAACCTCTGAAGCAGCAACTCAAGAATTAACACAATCCTTGCCCGTTGAACATGAGCGAGCGATTCGTATAGCTCATCTTGAAGAATTCAAAGTTGCCCCCGAACAGCAAGAGGAAGCGATGCAGGCAGCACGAGCATCGGGAGGTATCGCCTTTGCCAGTCACGTTTACCAGCTAAAGAATCATCCAGAAACTTATGTGTACCTAACCGACGAGCTGACGATTCAATTTACTCCAGAAACCAAAGAAGAAACGATTGGTGCGATCGCCACAGAATTTGGCTTGCAAATCGAGAAACCCATCGTTGGTATTCCCAATACCTTCGCCTTCAAACTCACGCCTAATGCCACGGAAAATCCAGTCAAAATTGCCAACCGACTCATGGGGCATCCAGAGATTTTAACGGCCGAACCCAACATTGTGATGCCAAAAGAACCTCACTATCGTCCCCGTGACCCTTATTATCCCAAACAGTGGTATCTCCATCACGACGGTGGAGTAGGATTAGCTTCAAACTCTCATATCGAGGTTGAGCAAGCTTGGGATATTACGCGAGGACTACGTTCTGTCGTTGTAGCGGTTGCCGATGATGCCGTTGACATCAACCATCCTGATTTCCAAGGAACAGGCAAAATTGTTGCTCCCAAAGACTTTAAAGAGCAAGATTTCTTACCATTACCCGGTAGCTCTGATGAGAGTCATGGAACAGCTTGTGCGGGAATAGCCGTTGCGGAAGAAAACGGCGTCGGCATTGTTGGTGTGGCTCCTGGCTGTGCTCTAATGCCCATTCGCACCACCGGATTTCTTGATGATGACTCCATTGAACAGCTATTTGACTATTGCATTGCCCATGATGCCAGTGTCATCTCTTGCAGTTGGGGACCAGCAGCCGTTTACTTTCCCCTCTCTTTGCGGCAACGTGCTGCCCTCACCCGTGCTGCCACCCAAGGGCGTCAGGGAAAAGGTTGTGTGATTGTGTTTGCTGCCGGTAATGCTAATCGTCCCGTCAGTGGCACGGTTTATGAACGGAGTTGGCCGAGCGATTTGCTCAAAGGCCCAACAAACTGGCTGGGCGGTTTTACGGTTCATCCCGACGTCATCGCCGTTTCTGCCTGTACCAGTTTGGGCAAAAAATCGGCTTATAGTAACTGGGGAACCAACGTCTCTGTCTGTGCTCCTAGTAACAACGCACCGCCAGGAATGTGGTTTGAGCAAACGGGTTTTATTAGTACAGCACCAGCAGTAACAATACCTCTGCCTGGATTAGGCGTTTTTACGGCTGACTTACTGGGGACGCTGGGTTACGAGACGGGGGATTACGTTAGGAGTTTTGGTGGCACCTCCAGTGCCTGTCCGGTTGTCGCTGGTGTTGCGGCGCTCATCCTTTCCGCAAACCCTGAACTCACAGCGGGTGAAGTCAAGCGTATTCTCCAAGAAACGGCTGATAAAATCATTGACCGTGATGCTGACCCACAGCTAGGGATGCGATTGGGCACTTACGATACTAACGGTCACTCTCAGTGGTTTGGCTACGGCAAGGTGAATGCCTTTAAAGCCGTACAAGCAGCCAAGCAAAAGATCACCCAAATTCCGCAATCTGGCGTCCGGCATCTCCACGGACGCATTGACAACCGCTTAGCTATTCCCGATAACAACCCTCAAGGCATTACCAGTGGGATTCGAGTTAATGACTCGGCATCAATCCGAGAGATTCAAGTCACGGTCGATATTAACCACGATTTTCTGGGAGATATTGAGGTGAGTTTAATAGCGCCTACAGGTCAAACTGTCCTCCTGCAAAACCGCACGTTGGGTTCTTTGACTAAGCTTCAAAAAATATATTCTGTGGAAACTACACCAGCGCTCAAGCAACTCCTCAATAAACCAGCAGCAGGTGTTTGGCAGTTGCAGGTCGTCGATTATGTAGCGATGGATACAGGGATGCTCAACAGTTGGGAACTTTTAGTAGGGTTATAGCTCAAGCTGTTAGAAGTGCGATCGCTCCTTTGGAGTGGTTTTGTTAGGTCATCGCCGCCGCTAGGATAACAAAGCTCTAACCCCGTAACTGACCGCATCGCTACCAACCTCAAGCAGGAGACTCAATAGAACGGAATTGGTTTTCCTTCCCTTCCTCGGTTTCCTTGTCCCCTAATCGAACCCTTCCGGCTAAAGTAGGTAGCCACCTCACTGATTAATCTATTAATCTTTTTTGTAATCTGGTATACATCGCCAAGGCGTCTCACTCGGTAAAATTATCTTCTGTTGCCAAAAATAGCCTTTAAGCTATATAGCTGTAGGCATAAAAATATTTTGTCCTGCTTGGATATACTATTAAGCGAGGAGTCTGCTCCCTCTATCGCCAAAAAGAACCAAAAAACTCCAGTTCCGGTCTCTTAGGAGACGAATCACTGTTTGTGGAGATTTTTAGGTTAAAGGCGTTATTTATTTCTAGGGAGGGACGAGAGTTTTAAACTTCTAAGGAAGAGTAATAAGGGAAAATTTTTTTTGACTGTTCGCTCAAAAAACAGTCAAACTAAAGGTAGGAAAAAGTAACAGGGGCAGTTTAAACTGATTTTTATTTCCCTGGAGTTAGGAGGCTGAAGTTGAGCGGGTAGTGCTAGGTCGCTGAGAGTAAGCGGCGTGTTTAGTTCTAAAGAAGCTAGAGGAAAGTAGCTGTGTGTAGAAGCAGCGATTTGCAGGTCGCAAAACCAGGGGAAGGGAAGACCTCAATCCCTCAAGGGTCGTCGCGTCATATCGTTGAAGGGAAGGTCAATATAGTACGGATAGGTAGAAGAATAAGTCTATTCGTACTGCCTTTGGTTTTAGGCTTTATGCCTTTAGGTGTAGGGGCACAGATAGTACCCGCTACTAACGATACAAATACCACGGTCACCCCTTCTTTAAGCAATCCCAACCAGCTCGATATCGGCGGTGGCACCACAGCTGGAATTAACCTTTTCCACGGCTTCACCCAGTTTGGTCTAAATCAAGGACAGATAGCCAACTTTCTTTCCAATCCGTCTATCCAGAATATTCTGACCCGTATTAACGGTGGCGACCCTTCTATTATTAACGGACTCATTCAAGTTACGGGTGGCAATTCCAATCTCTATCTGATGAATCCGGCTGGGATTGTGTTTGGTCCGAATGCTAGCTTGAATGTACCGGCTTCCTTTACGGCGACGACAGCAACAGGTATTGGTTTGGGTGACAATACTTGGTTCAATGCCTTTGGTTCCAATAGCTATCAAGACTTAGTGGGTTCTCCCAGTCAGTTTGATTTTAATGTATCTCAACCCGGAAGCATTATTAATCAAGGTAACCTGGCAGTCCAATCCGGGAATTTAGTATTACTCGGTGGCAGTGTCCTCAATACCGGGCAATTGAGTGCCCCAGAAGGAACGCTCGCGATCGCAGCAGTGCCCGGTACAAGTATGGTAAAAATTAGTCAATCTGGGCTGATACTGAGTTTAGAAATCGAACCCAGAACCGTAGATGGACAGCCCCAAGCCCTTACACCGGTTGATTTACCAACATTGCTGACAGGTAGCGGTTCGACTCCAGGTGTTGAGGTTAATAGTGCTGGCAAGGTAGAACTGACAGGGCACAGTTTAACCGTCGAACAGGGGGATGTTGCCGTAAAAGGAAGTGTAACAGCACAAAATGCAACTTTTCGGGCCCAAAATAACCTCAGTCTCGTAGAAACTCAGCTACAGACAACAGGGGACTTGAATCTCATAGCACAGAATACTGTGCAGGTGCGAGACACAGCGACAAATCCTTTTCTTGCAAAAGCAGGAGGAAACCTCTCTACTCAGGGCTATTCGGAGATAGATGTCCTCGCTCTCAATTCTATAAATTTGCTAGGTGCGCCACCCTTCCAAAGCGGCGGGGATATGTCTTTTGCCAGTAATGGGATTATCTCGTTTGACAGCCACGCATCCAGTGGGGGTAGTGTTCGGTTTAGCAACTTGTCGGGCGGTGGAGCCATAGTTGAGAGTAAGTTTGACCCCATCATTACCTCAACGGATGATGTTTCTCTAGGTACCTACACAGGAGCCGCCTTAAAGATAGAGTCAGGGGGGAGTATTACAACAGGAAATATTACCATTACTTCACCTGACACAACGGGAACAATCCCCACGACTGATCCAGATTATCAGGCTTTAACGACCAGTCGGGCGCTGATTTTAAAGGCAGCAGGCAATATTAATGTAGGAGATATCAATACTTCCGCTCAAAGTACAGGTGATGCTGGAATTGTAAGAATGACTGCCCAAGGCAGCATTAACACCGGTCAGATCAATACGAGCGATCTGGGTTCGGGTGATGCTGGTTCTGTTAATTTGCTAGCTGTCGGAAGCAATATCAACGTTAATGGTGTTATTGACACAAGTGACACAGGACAGGGAAATTCCGGTTCTATCACTGCGGTTGCTGGGGGCAGCATTAACATTTCAACCGACCAAATCAATCAGAACAATGAAGGAGCAGGAAGTCAAGGTAGCCTGACAATAAGACCCAATCAAAGCTTGGGTGGTATCAATCCACCTGGAGGCGGTACCAATACCGGAGGGGATACCAATACTGGAGGCGGTACCAATACCGGAGGTGGCCCCCCACCCCCACCAGGCGGTTCCACTGGCAGTACCAATCCTGGAGGCGGTACCAATCCTGGAGGCGGGACCAATACCGGAGGGGATACCAATACCGGAGGCAGTACCAATCCTGGAGGCGGGACCAATACCGGAGGGGATACCAATACCGGAGGCAGTACCAATCCT
>JBFLZA010000471.1:0-7596 GCA_040756535.1 Cyanobacteriota bacterium | reverse complement strand
AGGTTTTAGTTTCCCTGGTTAATGGGTTAGAGCTTGCCTCAAAGGTAAAACCTGACTTATCTACTTCACTCTCCCTGCTTTATCAAGATGCTGCCGCGATTCCTGACTATGCTAGGGATGAGGTTGCCATTGCCACCCGTGCGGGACTGGTGGTTAGTTATCCTAATGTGTATGTACTCAACCCAAATCTGGCGGCAACCCGTGCAGATGTCGCGGCTTTTATTTATCAAGCCTTAGCCTATCAACAAGAGACTTCTGGAATTCAATCGAAGTATGTTTTAATTCCCCCAGAACCTGGGACACTACCTCGGATTGCTAACGTCAGTCATCGTCGGGAGTTTAGGGGAGTGTGGGTAGCAACGGTGTGGAACAGTGATTGGCCATCCAAACCTGGGCTTCCGGTTGAGCAACAAAAGGCTGAACTGATTAATATTATTAACCAATTACAAGCGCTGAATTTTAATGCCCTCATCTTGCAGGTACGGCCAGAAGGAGATGCTCTTTATGCCTCTCAGTTAGAGCCTTGGAGTGGTTGGTTGACAGGTACTCAAGGAAAGCCACCCTCACCCTATTATGATCCTCTGGAGTTTGCGATCGCCCAATGTCACCAGCGCAATATTGAACTTCATGCTTGGTTCAACCCCTACCGCGCCAAAACTACCACAAAGTCAGGCGGAACTGTCCGCCCTCACATCACGATTACTAATCCAGAATACGTTTATCGCTGGGGAAATCAGTTGTGGATGGACCCCGGTGCGAAAGTCATTCAAGATAGAGCTTACAATGTCATGCTCGATGTCGTGCGTCGTTATGATGTAGATGGCATTCACTTAGATGATTATTTCTATCCCTATCCTATTGAGAAGAAATCATTTCCCGATAACAAAACCTACGCTGCTTATAAAGCGGCTGGCGGTAAGTTGAGTTTGAGCGACTGGCGGCGGGACAATGTCAATCACATGGTTCAGCGCCTATCGGCGGGAATTAAGGCGACAAAACCCCACGTTAAATTTGGCATTAGTCCATTTGGCATTTACCGTTCGGGACAACCGGCCCAAATTAAAGGGCTTGATGCTTACAATATCCTTTATGCTGATGCTAAAAAATGGCTGGAGGAAGGTTGGGTTGACTATATCGCGCCGCAACTTTATTGGCGGATTGACCAAAAAGCCCAGAGTTATCCAATATTGCTGAATTGGTGGACAACCATTAACCCCAAAAAGCGACATATTTATGCAGGTAATACCATCGCCCAGTTGGATGGCAAGAGTTGGAAGCTTCAGGAAATTAACAAGCAAATTGAAATTAGTCGCAAATTAATTGGGCAGTTGTCCTTAGGAAATATTTTCTTTAGTATGAGTGCATTTAGTGCAAATCGTCAGGGCATTTATAATAGTTTTAAGTCTTCGGTTTATACCCAACCTGCATTAGTTCCATCTATGCCGTGGCGAGATAATTTACTTCCTTCTCCACCCACTGGCCTGGAATTGAAAAACCGCCAACTGAGTTGGAAGGCAGCTAATCAGGAAGATATTCGTTCTTGGACGCTGTATAAACAGAATGGTGAGACTTGGAGGCTGGAGAGAATTTTGCCTGCGGTGACAAGGGTAGCTACGCTGGCACCGGGCACCTATGCGCTCTGTGCCGTAGATAGGATGGCAAATGAAAGTGTGGGGGTAATTATAGCAGTGAGTTGAGATGCGATCGCGATTGAAGAAGTCAACGATACAATAAGAGTTCTAGATATCAGCACAAGCTTAGAAAAAAGCTGTTAGTGATTAACCCGAACAAAAATACCTCCAAAATTCTTTAGGGGAGAAGTAGTGTGAGATTGAACTCCTTGCCAAATCAGCTTATGGAGATGCAAGAGCGCATCGCTCTTTTAGAGCGCCTTACTGCTAACGTGCCAGGAATGCTCTACCAACTTCTGCGGCGCAGGGACGGTTCAATGTCTTTCTCCTTTATCACTCCTTGCTGCCACGATATTTATGAAGTGGAGCCAGAGGTGATTCTGGAAAATGCATCACTGATTTTTGATAGGATTCACCCAGAGGATCGTGCCTCGTTTGATTCTTGTGTTGAGCACTCTGGCACTACACTTGAGCCAATATCCTGGGAAGGACGAATTACCACGCCATCAGGAAAGGTTAAGTGGTTGTCTGCAAGGGCACGTCCAGAGCAACTCAATAATGGTGATGTCCTCTGGGATGGTTTGATGACGGATATTACCGATCAAAAGCAGACTGAGTTAGCTTGGCGCGAAAGTGAGCTACAGCTACGAATGGCTTTGAATGCATCTCAGATGGGAACTTGGGATTGGAACCTAAAAACTAACATCATTACTTGGTCTGAGCGTACTGAAGAAATTTTTGGTTACGCTCCTGGCACATTTGATGGAACTTATGAAGGTTTCATCGATCGCATTCATCCTGAAGATCGGGATACGCTGATACAGGCTTGTACTCGGAGTTTAGAGGAAAAAATACCTTGTAGCCTCGAATATCGCCTGCTTCTTCCTGATGGCACCATTCGTTGGGTGGCCCAAAAGGGTGACTTCCTGTTCGATGATCGGGGTCAACCCCTCCGCTTGAGTGGTGTGATGATGGATATTACTGAGCGCAAGCTAGCAGAAGAAAAGCTCAAAAAAAATGAAGCTAATCTGTTAGCGGCGCAGAGAATAGCCCATGTCGGAAGTTGGGAATTTGATGTGCGATCGCAGAAACTCACTTGGTCACAAGAAAAGTTTCGCATTTTCGGTCTTGACCTCAGCAAACCTGAACCAACCTATCTCCAACTCATCGAGATGATTCATCCCGATGACCGACCTATGTTTGAGCAAGCTGTAAATCAAGCACTTGCTTCGGGTACATCCTACGAAATCGTCTTTCGCATCAAGCGACCAAACGGTCAAATTCGTCACATTGAAACCAAGGGAGAAGCCGTTTTTAACGGTAGTGGACAGATTATTCAACTGTTTGGAACAGTCGTAGATATTACAGAACGCAAGCTAGCAGAAGAAGAGACGCTTAAGGCACTGCAACGAGAGCGAGAACTTTCAGAAGCGAAGTCGCGCTTCATCGCGATGGCCTCTCATGAATTTCGCACACCTCTAACAACGATTCAGTCTTCTGCTGACTTATTGAACCGTTACTCAGAACGTCTCTCACCGGAGAAACAACAGGAGCATTTCAAACGCATCTCCAGTGGCGTCGAAGAGATGAACTCAATGGTACAAGATGTCCTCCTACTGTCCGAAGTCGAAGCAGGAAAACTGCAATTTAACCCTGCTCCAGTAGACTTGGTGCAACTGTGTTGGAGCTTAGTTGCTGACTTGCAGATGGCGGACAATCATCAACACAACATTACTTTTAATCCTAGTTGCGACTCTACAGCCACTTTGGCTAACACCGTATCTTCTGAAGGTCACAAAGAAGGCTTAACTCAATATGTTATAGATGAAAAGCTGCTGCGATATACTCTCAAAAATCTCCTTTCCAATGCTCTCAAATACTCTCCCCAGGGAAGCACTGTTCAATTTGATTTAACCTGCCATCAAAACCAAGTGATCTTGAAAATTCAAGATCAGGGAATTGGCATACCTTCAGAAGCGATTCCCCGCTTGTTTGACTCTTTTTACCGAGCCTCTAACGTTGGTACGATTCAAGGAACGGGTTTAGGGTTAGCGATCGCTAAACAGTGTGTAGACTTACATGGAGGTCAGATTACCGTTGATAGTAGTTTGGGAACGGGTACGACATTTACTATAAGGTTGCCTTTAACCATTAAAATTTCGTAATTGTAATTATGATCAACCTTTGCTTAAGGGTCATCGAATTGACTAATAGGCAGTGATATGATAAATAATGCACCTTGACCGGGTGCTGAAATACATTCCAATTGACCCCCGTGTTTTTCGACCACAATTTGGTAACTAATAGACATTCCTAAACCGGTGCCAGAACCGACTGGTTTTGTTGTAAAGAACGGATCGAAAATCCGTCTTTGTACTTCCAGTGTCATCCCTGGCCCATTGTCCCCAATCATCACTATCACTTGATTAGAATCCACTAACGCCTCTGTGCAAATCCAAATCCTACTGGGCTTGCTTTTGAGTTCTTGAACAGAGTGCTGTTGGTTGTCCTCCTCGATCGCATCAATAGCATTAGTCAGGATGTTCATAAATACCTGATTCAATTGCCCAGGGTAGCACTGCACACTGGGAAGATTGCCATAGTCTTTAATCACTTGAATATCGGGAACATTCAGTTGTTTCGTTTTCAATCGGTGAGAGAGAATCAGCAAGCTATTATCCACACCTTCATGAATGTCTACCCATTTCATCTCCGCTTCATCAAGGCGAGAAAAGTTTCTTAAATTGCGAATAATCTGAGAGATACGCTCAGCTCCCATTTTCATGGATGAGACGATTTTGGGTAAGTCTATCTGGATAAAATCAAGGTCAACTTCCTCTGTTTCCGATTGAATCTCAGGGGCTGGATGGGGATAGTATTTCTGATAAAGTTGAATTAAATAGAGCAAGTCTTCGGCATAGGTATTGATGTGGGAGAGATTGCCGTAGATGAAGTTAATGGGGTTATTAATTTCGTGAGCAACGCCTGCCACTAATTGTCCTAAAGAAGACATCTTTTCACTTTGCACCAGTTGGGCTTGGGCTTGCTGAAGTTCGTATAACGTCTGTTCGAGCTTAGTTGCTTGTTCTTGGGCAATGACAGCAGCTTTGCGGCTTTGATTTAACAGTTCTGCTTGGTCAATTGCGATCGCGAGTTGGTCAGCAACCGCTTCTAGCAGTTCTACTTCTTCCTGACGCCAAGGTCTTGGGCCTGTCGAGTGACCACAGCTGACTACACCAATCTCACCGGATGTCGTATGGATGGGTAGTGCCAACATAGCGGTGTAACCAATACTAAAAAAGAACTTGCGCTCGGCTGGATCGGTCAAGCTCCTAACATTATCTATCCGAGTGATTTCCTTATTAAATATTCTTTCTGTTAAAGGGCCAAAAGTAGTAACGGGAACGCAATAATTCATTAAGCTAGGAAAGGCAGAACTCCTAGCTTCAGTCACAACCTCCCACACGGGCTGCTCATCGTTGGGTCGGTACCAAAGGAAGAAGCAGCGATCAATTTGCAATAAGTCGCGAATCTCATGTACCGCTGTTTCCAGAATGGTATTGATGTCGAGAGAGCGGCGAATCTGACTGGCAAGTTGATTGAGCAGTGCCTCTTTTTGGGCAAGGTCTCGAAACCGGGCTTCGGATTGCCGCAGTTCCTCCTCCGCTTGCTCATGTTCTAGGAAGGCTCCCGCCCACTGCGCCATCAGCTTCAACAGCTCTTTATCCCCTGGTGTAAAGGGGTAAGGACGTACTTGAAAGCTGAAAAAGCTTAAGCTGCCGTAAACCCTGCCTGCCACAACCACTGGCATACCAATATAGGTCTCAATACGGCTGGAGATGTAGGATGGAGGGTTGCAACCGTGTGCAGTTCCTGCTGATTCAAACGCAATGGGTTCTTTTGCCCCCAATGTTTGGTGGCAATAACTCTGCTCCAAATCCCAGATCGAACCTTTGGCAATCTGAAAGCTAGACTTGGGTGGAACTTGAGCTGCAATCACTCTATAGAGATTGTTTTCCACCTGACCTAAAGCCCCCATCTCCAAACCAAACCGTCGGCGGCCCAATGCCAATAAGCCTTGCAGGCGTTGGTCAAAGCTGAGTTTTCGGGCCGTGCTGATTTTATAAAGAGAGCGCAGGGTTTCTTCTGTGCGCTTGCGCTCAGCGATTTCGCTCTCCAGCTTGGCAGCTTGCTCTTGGGCTTTGATCGTAGCACTGCGACTTTGATTTAAGAGTTCAGCTTGTTGAATTGCGATCGCAAGATTGTTCGCCACGGCAAGACTCAATTCCACTTCGGAATTTTGCCAAGTGTAGGGGCGATTGGCGACGAGCAAGCTGATACTGCCCCAGACAGTAGAGCCAAAGTGCAACGGAACTAATAGCCAAGCTCCAGGGAAGGTTTGAGCAAACTCTTGATTGATCTGATCATCGCAACGGCTAGCATCTTCTATTAAGACAACTTCCGATCGCTTCAGTCGAGCCGCAATCGAATTCCCCTCATCCGGGATTTCTAACCCTAGAGCTATGGGCAAATCTGAGCTGCTGCGATAATCTGCCACATTCAACCACAGTTCGCGATCGGGTAAATATTGAATGATTACAGCCCGATCAATGGGTAGAAGTTTGCCCATTTCCTCAACCGCAGTCGAAAAAATGGTTTCTAAATCGACAGAGTTCCGAATGGCTTGGAGAACCTGATTGAGTGCTTGCTGTTCGTTCCCCCACTGACGTACAGCATCTTCTGCACGCTTACGCTTTGTGATGTCACGGGTTACACCAAGCAAAAACTCGATTGTCCCATCTTTGGCAAATTCAGGAACAATCCGAGATTGAAACGATTTAAGTCCGCTCGGTGTCGGAAAGTCATATTCAACAATCCGTTCCCACCCGGTTGCCAATACGTCCAAGAGTGCTTCGTCCCAAGCAGCAATTAGCTCCTGTGGCATTCCCAACTCCTGATTGGTTTTGCCAATGAAGGATTGTTTGGGTGTCCCCGTGATTCGTTCCACGGCTGGATTAACATAAACGTGGCGCATTTGTCGGTCAAACCGAGCGATTGCATCCGGTGAATTTTCCACCAACGCTCTAAATTCTTGTTCGCGGCGGTGTAACAGTGCTTGTGCTTGTTTGCGATCGGCAATTTCTCGCTGTAATCTTTCTAAAGTACGTGTGAGTTCAGCGGTTCGCTGTGCTACTAATTCTTCTAAATGTTCCTGATATTGGGCTTGGGCGAGGGCAATACTTACCTGATCCGCCAGTTGTTTGAGCAGTTCAACTTCACAACTCGACCACTGCCGTGTTCGGGAGCACTGGTGGGTAATCAACAACCCCCAAAGTTCTTCCTTGAGAAGAATGGGCACCACCAATTTAGCCTTCACCTCAAACTGTTGCAGAAATTCAACCAGGCAAGGGGCAACCTCGGCTTTTTCTATGTCCTCAATGGGTCGGATTCGTCCAGAGGCATAGAGTTGATGGTACTCTTGGGGAAAAACTTCCGGTTCAAAGGTCTGTCCAAGAATAGTAGACCAACCGGGCGCGACAGCCTCAGTCACGCCGCTCCCCGTCCCATCCGGCCAAAAGCGATAGATCAGCACTCGATCCGCCTGAAGCAGATTTCGCACTTCTGTAACCGTGGTTTGGAGAATGACCTCCAATTGTAAGGACTGGCGAATTTTAAGGGTGACCTTAGCCAGCAGTTGTGTTCGTTGGTTGTGCTGGTTTAACTCTTGCGCCCAAGATTGGTATTTAGTGATGTCAGTACCGGTGCTGATAATATACTCAACTTTCCCCTCGTTGTTGAGGAAGACACTGTTAGACCAGGCAATCTGGCGGCGCTTGCCATTTTTCGTGATCCAGCCGCTTTCGCATTGGTATTCTGGAGAACCGCCACTTGTAAGATGCTCGAAGATCGCCCTGAATTGCTCCACCTCTTCTGGAATCAAAAACAGCTCCCAGATGGGTCTGCC
>JBFLZA010000470.1:0-7603 GCA_040756535.1 Cyanobacteriota bacterium | reverse complement strand
TCTTGCACGATAGAACCTCCCATTCAAACAACAACCTCCCGCAATTGTCAGGATTTCCTATTCCAAGCCTATACGACTATCCAAAAACCTCGTCAACTTCAATAAGATCTGTGAGAAATCTCCATCCTCAAAGGGAGCGAACCATCCTGAGAGACAAAATCTCTAACATCAATGAAGTCTAGTCCTCCCAGAACAAGGCTTCTATTAGCGTGGGGAGTTACCTCAAGGACTTTTTTGGCATAAGCTACCCTAACCCAGCTTTAGCATGACTGCCCTTTAAAGCGTTCTGGTCGATGTTCAAGCTAGTATCTTTTAAAAAATTTAAATTGTGTTACTAAGGAGTTTCTCGCAAGGCTTGCAGGTAATCAATCGCCGCTTCCAGTTTGGAGGAATAGGAATAAGAAAACTCTTCAAACCAAAGACCTTCTTCTGAATGGGGATTTAATTTTTTTAGCCACACTTGAGCTTCCTGAGTTAATGCTTCACGTTTTCTTTTTTCCTTCTGCTGTACTCTTAGTTGTTCTTCTCGTTGTTGTTGCTCTTTTCTCTGTTGTTCTTCTCGTTGTTGTTGCTGTCTTTTAAGTTCTTCGGCCTGCTCCCTATCTTTAAATTCAGCTTTGACTTCTGCTAATAAGCTCTCATCAGCAGAAGTCAGAACAGTTTGCTGTGAAGGTTGAGATTGATAAGTCGAGTAAACAGTGGGTAGAGATTGGAATTCTTCCTCTTGAAAAAGAGGCTGTTTTTCGACCTGTTTACTTTGTTCTTGTTGTTGACCTTGTTCTGGTTTGTGATATTCCGCTTTGACCTGAGCTAATAGATCTTCTATAGATTCCATAACTTTGACCCCCATTTAACGTCTGTTCTTAATCAACAATGGCATTGAGTAACACTTCAGCCAGGGTGATGTCCTCCATATCATCTATGGTAACGGTGTCTACAATGTCAAACTTGGCACCAATTCCGTGCAGTTGATCGTCGAACGCTTTGAGAGACTTGGTCACTTTTGCATCAGACCCTACTTGAATAAACGAAATAGCTAGTTCTTCATCCCGCTCCATTCGCTTTGAAGCATGAACAATCGCATCAGCTACACCAATCCGATCATCTGGATCTCCATCTGTAATGACAAGAATTGTCTCACCCTGAGGTTTGGCTTGACCAGTAGCTTTTCGCTGGAAGTATTTGTTGAACGCATCTTGCAGAACAATAGTTAAGTTAGTTCCGCCTTGTGGTTCATTTTCCTGAAAGATTTGCTGAACTTGGCTAGCCATCACATGGTCATAACGTTTAAAGCTGTTTGAAAATATATAAACTGTGAGACCATCTGAGTCCAATTGCTCACATTTCCTTGCTAAAGCCAGAGTATTTTCTTGAATGACCGCCCATCGACTTTTTCCCTCTGCTTGATCCAAGGTAGACATACTGCTACTTGCATCAATAATTAGCGTGTAGTCACGGTTGTTCAGCATAAGGGGTTCTTGATCAGTAATTGTCTAGTCTCAATTAATTATGAAGTATCTGTTGTTCAATATGAGGGGCAGCCTTCTAAGGCTATCTAATCCACAATGGCATTGAGTAACACTTCAGTTAGGGTCATGTCTTCCATATCATCTATGGTGACGGTGTCTACAATGTCAAACTTGGCACCAGCACCTTGTAGTTCATCATCTAAAATTTTGAGAAATTTGGTTGCCTCGGCATCTGTGCCGACTTGAATGAAGGACAGGGCTAATTCTTCATCTCGCTCCATCCGTCGCGATGCTTCAATAATGACTCGCATCACGGCTTTGCGGTCATCTGGCTCCCCGTCAGTAACAACTAGGATTGTCTCTCCGTTTGGCTTTGTCTGACCGACACCCTTGCGCTGAAAGTAGTGATTGGTCGCATCTTGTAAAACACTGGCTAAATCAGTGCGACCAGAGGGTTCATTTTCTTTAAAGATTTGTGCAACTTTGTTTGATGTTACGTTGTCGTAGCGCTTGAAGCGACCGGAAAACAAGTAAATTGTTATGCCGTCAGGATCTAGTTCTTCACATTTACTCGCTAAGGCGAGGGTAGATTCTTGCATGGCTGCCCAGCGGCTTTTATTTCCTGGCTGGTCCCGCATCGACATACTGCCACTTTTATCAATGATTAATGTATAGTCACGCTGTTCTAGCATGAAAAAATCCCCCAAGCAAAGCTCTATATGTTTCAAGGGTATCAAAACCCGGAATCTGAGCTGGGGAATTGGGGGAATCGGTATTAAAAATAGTTTTTTAGACGTTTGAACGGATTAGAGCTAAGAAAGCCACTGATGTATCGGTATTCCTTAGGACATTTTTACTAGCCTGCTACGACAAGTTCAGATAGGGTATCTTTAAGTGGCTGCCAACGGAAGTAACGCTCACCTCCCATTTCCACAGCTACTTTAACTCTTGGTTCCTGTTTTACCAACAGGCTTAAGTATTCAACTTCCTGACGGGACAAAATACTACCATCAATCAGCCACAACACCAGCCCTTTGGATTTCGCAGGTAAATGCTCTAATTGATAGCTCACGATTGGTGGTAGGTAATAAACCCGAATGTCTTTTTTTCCTAAGTGAGGAGGACGAACGCCGTGGATATCAGTAAGATAAGCCGCTAAGTCACCTAATCCTCTGGCGCTGAGACACAAGCTGGCATAACCAGCTGCCCGCAAACGTCGCCGATAACGCCCTTCAAATCCCCCCTCTAAAGGTACATATAAGGCTAATGCACCCGATTGCTCCAAGTCACGGATGAATGATTTGCCGGTTGTGATCAATGCCATCTCTACCTCCTATCCCGCCTTAAGTTTTATTAATTATCTTTAATCATTTATTATAGAGGATGGTCACCTCCCCGGAGGATTGAGCGATTCGCAAAAATCATCCTGAATAACTAGACATATGTAGAAAAATCATTTATAGTATACGATTGTGACCAAATGACGGTTGTTTGAAAACAACAAAGGTCAGGGTAATCGCTGTTTTTAAAGCTGCAGGTTCAAGACCGGAACGTCTATACAGTGGGCTTTTTTATCTCTGTCTTTAGGTAGAGGTAGGGAGGTGCGCCTGAGCTGTATAAGGAATCTGCAAGGTTCTTTAAAATGACAGCTTCTGACTCGAATGTACTTGCACTTTCGCCTCGTAGGGATACTGAGATGTTTAAGTCTTAAGTCCCAACGGAATCAAGGCGGCACGGTTAGCCAATACTGACCCATAGCAACGGTACACATACTGGCTCTTAAGTTTTACAGGGCTATTCAAAACTGTACTCCCCTCTCAGGTAAGGGAATATTTGCCTGAAAGTCGCAACGACAAGTTGGTTGGTGGGATCGAGCGAATTTTCGGAATATCGTTAATCCTGCCTTACTGTGATGTCTAAAAAGGAGAAACCCGCCGTGTCTGTCGGTATCCTCGGCACTAAACTCGGCATGACCCAAGTGTTCGATGAGGAAGGAAAAGCGATTCCCGTCACCGTCGTTCAAGCTGGTCCATGCACCGTAACCCAAGTTAAAACCAAGCAAACGGATGGTTACACCGCCGTTCAATTTGGTTATGACCAAGTCAAGCCCAAAGCCCTCAACAAACCAGAATTGGGACACTTAGCCAAGTCCAGCGCTCCGCCGTTACGTCACCTGTGTGAGTATCGCTTGGATGATACGTCTGAATTTGAGCTGGGTCAGACCGTAAAAGCAGATATATTTACTGCTGGTCAGATTGTGGATGTCAGCGGCAACAGCATTGGTCGTGGCTTTGCTGGCTATCAAAAGCGTCATAACTTTAAACGGGGACCGATGGCTCATGGTTCCAAAAACCACCGTTTGCCTGGATCGACCGGAGCTGGAACAACACCGGGTCGTACCTTCCCTGGAAAGAGAATGGCAGGTCGCTTGGGTGGCAAGCAAGTGACAATTCGCAAGCTTCAGGTAGTGCGGGTTGATGCAGACCGCAACCTGTTGTTAATTAAAGGTGCTGTTCCCGGTAAGCCCGGTACGCTTTTGAGCATTGCACCGACTAATAAAGTTGGTCGATAGTCATTGTTCAAGGTTAAGGGCTCATTGTTGCCATGAACTGTGAACAACAAGACGAATGACTAAGGACTAAGCACTAGGGACTAAAGATTATGGTTGATTGTGTAGTGCACAACTGGCAAGGGGAAGAAGTTGGGCAGGCAACTCTAAACTTGCGCGTTGCTAAAGAAACGAGTGCAGCTCATATTGTTCACCGAGCATTGGTTCGCCAATTAGCGAGTGCTCGCCAAGGAACAGCCTCTACAAAAACTCGCGCCGAAGTCAGGGGTGGAGGGCGCAAACCGTGGCGGCAAAAAGGAACAGGTAGGGCTAGAGCCGGCTCAATTCGGTCGCCCCTATGGCGTGGTGGTGGTGTAATCTTTGGGCCTAAACCCAGAGAATATAACATCAAAATGAATCGTAAGGAGCGGCGGTTAGCGCTGAGAACAGCGTTTCAGAGTCGGGCTGATAACTTAATCGTGGTCAAAGACTTTGCCGACCAACTACCACGTCCAAAAACTAAAGAATTGATAGAAGCACTCAGTCGCTGGGGAATTGAGGCGGGGTCAAAAGTTCTCCTCATCGTGCCAGAGATTCAGGAAACTATTTATTTGTCAGCGCGGAACATCTCAACCGTTAAGTTAATTAGCGCCACTTACTTGAATGTCTATGATGTGCTAACAGCTGACAAAATTGTAACGACTGACACAGCTCTTGCAAAAATTCAGGAGGTTTACGGTGATTGAGTATGACCCCCGCCACTTAGCTGATTTAGTACGTCGCCCAATTGTGACTGAGAAGGCGACCCTGCTATTGGAACAAAACAAGTATGTTTTTGAAGTGGTTCCCAAAGCCACTAAACCAGAAATAAAAGCAGCAATTGAAAGTCTTTTTAGTGTCAAGGTGGTTGGTGTAAATACCATGCGTCCACCCCGTAAAAAGCGTCGAGTGGGTAAATTTGTAGGTTACAAGCCGCAGTACAAGAGAGCGATCGTAACTCTAGCCGATGGAGATTCAATTACTCTGTTCCCGGAAGTATAGGACGCGATAAGTAGGAACGCAATGGCGAAAACGCTTCCCTTAGGAAGCCTCGCTATTGTCTTGTCGAAAGTCATACAGGTAAACAAGAGCAAGTAAAGGATATTTGTTATGGGCATCCGTTCTTATCGACCATATACTCCCGGCACCCGCGAGCGTAGTGTCTCAGATTTTAGCGAGATTACCCGGAGTGAACCGGAGAAGTCGCTAGTCCAACTGAAGCATCGTGTCAAAGGCCGCAATAACCGGGGCGTTATTACCAGTCGCCGTCGTGGTGGAGGGCACAAGCGTTTATATCGTTTTGTAGACTTCCGACGCGACAAGCATAATATTCCGGCAAAAGTTGTTGCCGTTGAGTACGACCCTAACCGGAACGCTCGAATTGCTCTGCTTTACTATCAGGACGGAGAAAAGCGCTATATTCTTCACCCCGATAAGCTGAAAGTAGGAACAACCATTCTGTCGGGTCCCGATGCTCCTATTGAGGTAGGGAATGCCTTGCCTCTGAAAAATATACCTTTGGGTACGAACGTTCATAATGTAGAACTCAGACCAGGGCGAGGAGGGCAGATTGTCCGTGCAGCAGGAACAACAGCGCAGGTAGTAGCCAAAGAAGGCAACTACGTTACCCTGAAGCTGCCTTCAACTGAAGTCCGAATGATACGCAAAGAATGCTATGCCACCATCGGACAAGTCGGCAATATCGAAGATAGAAATATAAGTCTAGGGAAAGCGGGTCGCAACCGTCATCGTGGGCGTCGTCCTCAAGTTAGAGGAAGCGTGATGAACCCCGTGGATCACCCTCATGGCGGTGGTGAAGGGAGAGCCCCAATTGGACGTCCCGGTCCTGTGACACCTTGGGGTAAACCAGCCTTAGGACTCAAAACTCGTAAGCCGAAGAAGCAAAGCAATGCTTTAATTGTCCGGCGTCGTCGGAAAACTTCAAAGCGGGGACGTGGTGGACGACAAGTCTAATTGGTTATTAGTTATTAGTTTGTAGGAATTTAGATGATTGCTTCTCTCTAGTAACTCCTAACAACTAATAACTAGCAACTTACTTTCAAAGCAGTAAAGAGGGTAACTATACTATGAGTCGTTCTCTAAAAAAAGGACCTTTTGTCGCTGATAGTCTTCTCACCAAGATAGAAGCTCTCAATGCTAAGGGCGAAAAGCAGGTCATCAAAACCTGGTCACGAGCATCGACGGTTTTGCCTCAAATGATCGGTCACACGATCGCTATTCACAATGGGCGAACCCATGTGCCAATTTTTATCAACGAACAAATGGTAGGGCATAAGCTTGGCGAATTTGCGCCAACCCGAACCTTTCGCGGACACGCCAAGGGTGACCGAAAAGCTGGTCGTTAACAGAAGACTTGAGAGGTTCCTCTTAACTTCTTAGAAAAAAGAAAACTATGCCGATAGATACTACAGCAGAAAGCAAAGCGATCGCACGTTACATTCGCATGTCTCCTTTTAAGGTAAGGCGAGTTCTCGATCAAATTCGGGGTCGCTCCTACCGGGAAGCTCTGATTATCTTGGAGTTCATGCCTTACCGAGCCTGTGACCCTGTCCTAAAAGTCCTACGCTCAGCCGTAGCCAATGCTGAACACAATTCCGGTCTTGACCCAGCTTCCTTAGTCATCACTCAAGCTTATGCGGATATGGGACCAAGCTTGAAGCGCTTTCGCCCAAGAGCTCAAGGTCGTGCTTATCAAATTCGCAAACCAACTTGCCACATTACAGTGGTAGTTTCTCCAGAAGTCAAAGATTAATAAAGTCAGGCAACTTTTGAGCAGAAACTAAAAAGAGTTGTTAGTTTTTAGTTGTTATAAATACGCTAATTTTTTTAAAACTAACAGCCAGCTAAAAACGTTAAAGAAAAGGAAGGAATTGTGGGACAGAAAATACATCCAACGGGGTTTCGCCTCGGTATCACCCAAGAGCACCGCTCTCGTTGGTTTGCCGACCCGAAACGTTACCCCGAGATCCTCCAAGAAGATTACAAAATTCGGCAGTATGTTGAGGACAAATTAAGTAACGCCGGAATTTCTAAAATTCGGATTGAACGCAAAGCCGATCAAATCGATTTAGAAATTCATACAGCTCGACCCGGTGTGGTAGTGGGTCGTGGCGGTACTGGGATTGAAAACTTACGAGTTGGTCTTCAAGACGCGTTGGGGAGCAATCGGCAAATTCGCATTAACGTGATCGAAGTCGCACGGGTAGATGCGGATGCAGAACTGATTGCTGAATATATCGCTCAACAGCTAGAGCGACGGGTTTCTTTCCGACGAGTTGTGCGTCAGGCAATTCAACGTGCCCAACGTGCTGATGTGCAGGGGATCAAAATTCAGGTTAGTGGTCGGTTAAATGGCGCAGAAATTGCCCGTACCGAATGGACTCGTGAAGGACGAGTGCCGCTACATACCCTTCGGGCAGATATTGATTACGCTTACCGCACTGCTAAAACCATTTACGGAATTCTGGGCGTGAAAGTTTGGACTTTCAAAGGAGAAATCATACCCGGTCAAGAAGAACAAGCCGCT
>JBFLZA010000469.1:0-7621 GCA_040756535.1 Cyanobacteriota bacterium | reverse complement strand
CCCCCCGGCCCCCCTTCACAAGGGGGGAGAATAATTCCATCTGTTGCAACTACTTGGGAAAACGGTATAACGACAGCTTCTGCGTTTCTAGTGACAGTGTTGATGAATTACGCGATCGCTATTGACTATCTCAAGGATTCCGATCCTATCCTGGGACAACTCATTGACCAAATTGGTACGTGTCAACTGCATCAGCACGAACTTGAGGGAGATTTGTTCTTTTGCCTATCTCGGTCGATTCTCCACCAACAACTTTCTACCAAGGTGGCTAAAGTCATCCACGCAAGGTTTCTCCAGCTTTACCCCGACACTCAGTTCCCTTCGGCACAAGATGTCCTCGATACGCCCGATGAAGTCCTCCGAGGCGTAGGGATTTCGCGCCCCAAAATCTCTTATCTCAAAGACTTAGCACGTCATGCGCTCGAGGGATTGCCCACTCTTGAGGAGTTGGAAGTTATGGACGATGAGGCGATTATCAAGACGCTGACGCGAGTTAAAGGGATTGGACGCTGGACGGTGCAGATGCTTTTGATTTTCCGTCTCAAGCGGTGGGATGTTTTGCCTGTGGATGACTTGGGTGTACGTGCAGGTATTCGGAAACTCTACAATCTTGAGGCACTTCCCGATCGCAAGACGACAGAAAGCTTAGGACAAAAGTGGAAGCCTTATTGCAGTATTGCTTCGTGGTACTTGTGGCGTAGTTTGGAACTCAAGCCAGTTTGAGGATTGGTGGGAAAGGGGGAAGATGCGATCTGAAGAGCTCTTCTCGCTTGTGCGATCGCCCCTTCATTCACGAGATGCGATCGCCCTCTTTTTATCCCCTACCGAATAGAATTTGGCAAAATGGTTATAGTAGCGTTATAAGTGCTGCTGACTCTGGAAATATGTCATACAGTGATTTCAAAACGATTGACCAAGCTGTTTCTACCCTTGAATTAACAGTCGAAGATATTCCTCATTTCTTTAGTCAGATTGCACCCATTGAACCTTCCCAACGGCTTAAGGAAACGCTAAATGAAACTTTAGATTTAGCGGCAAGTATTAGTACAGAGAAAGCTCGGTCTGAATTGATTATTACTCCGATTTTATTAGAAGTAAGACGTATATTTCATAATAAAATTGGTTATTTTTCGGGTAATACATTTAACGTTGACGAAGCCAAAGGGTTAACGGGGGCTTGTGATTTTATCTTAAGCGCATCAAGCAATCAATCTCTAGTTACTGCTCCTGTTTTAACCTTGGTTGAAGCGAAAGATAATGATATCCGCATTGGGTTAGGACAATGTGTAGCTCAAATGGTTGCTGCTCAAATATTTAATACTCGTAAGGGGCGGGAACAGCCAGTGGTGTATGGTGCAGTTTCAACTGGGACTAACTGGAAGTTTATTATGTTAGAAAACCAGATGGTAAAAATTGATTTGACTGAATATTTTATTACCCAGTTGAATCAAATATTAGGCATTCTTGCCGAACCCTTTAGAATTTATTTTGAGGGAGCGATCGCGTAAATTGGCTTTGGCTGTATTTGGGCATCAGTGCGATCGCGAATTTGCCTCCTGTCTGTCTCACGCTAGGGGGCATAAAATAAGGGTCAAGCCTGCTACAGGTTCGCGTGACTAGAGTACGCACGGAGCCAGAAATGACGCTAACAGAATTACTTCCGATGGTTCGACAACTTTTCGCCCCCGATAAACTTAAGCTGCTCCGCATCCTAGCGGAAGAGTTGGATACTAACAGCTTATATATTCTTCAATCCCTCTGAATCAATAGTAAGTATATGGTCAATTTAGAAGTTGAAGACCGAAAGCAATTAATAACTCTCTTAAAAGATCTACCAGAACTAGCTACAGAGCGATCGCGTCAGCAAATTTTGGAGTTAGCAGATCTGAAACAGTTGGCATCAAGGATCGATCTTTCGGGCGCTCCATTTGTGGCAGTTAGTGAGATTGTTAGCTATTTGTCTAATTACGGTCGTTTGACCCATGACCACGAGGCACTAGGGCTGCTCTTGAATACCCTGAAGAACTTCGTAGGAGTTCAACAGCAAGCACTTTTAGACATGCTGCTGACCAAGTATGACATGATGACTCCAATCTCTGCATTATCTGCCATTGATCAGTGGCGAGGGGGAGAAACCCCCACAGAGGTATTAGAGAAAATTATTGGTGAGAATACGCTACGCTCGATTTCATTCTTGCAGCAGGGACTTGAGGTAGCACAGTCAGTTGCCTATATTGGGGTACGAGATAGTCAAGGATGCTGGTCAGGTACAGGGTTTCTCGTAGCTCAGGATTTGTTGTTGACCAATAACCACGTCCTGCCTCATTCAAATTTACTATCCAATACAATTTTTCGTTTCAACTACGAAGAGAATTTTCAGGGAGAAGCTCAACCAACTGCTGAGTATCGCGCTAAACCCGACGGAGTTTTTCATACTAACCAAGCCCTGGATTATACTTTAGTTCAGCTTGAAGGGGAACCTGGACAAAGATGGGGTTGGTTACCACTGTTAGCTAAAGTGATTCGTAAGGGTAGCCGAGTCAATATTATTCAGCACCCATTGGGTCAACCTAAGCAGATTTCCCTACAGAACAATTTTGTTCAATACATGGGCGGTAATGTGGTGCAATATATAACCTCAACCTTACAAGGCTCTTCTGGCTCTCCAGTCTTTAATGATGCTTGGGAAGTTGTTGCTCTGCATCATGCTGGAGGTAATATCCCGGAACCCACAACTCAGCAGCGTTACTTTAGAAACGAGGGCATACTGGTAGAGAGTATTTTAGCTGACTTACCGCCAAGGCTTGTAGACCTGCTGAGAGCAGCCGCAATTACTACTTAGCTTCAAATAAGGCTCTACAAGCCTCTAGAGTCCAAGACGATGGACTGTAGTGGAAACTGAATCATGAAGTTAGGATAGCTCGTTCTGAAGAATATTTCTAATGCATAAACTAGGCTGTTGCATCTGTTACGCTGTCAGGAATGTATGGTTAATCTAACGCTTGAAGACCAAAAACAGTTAATAACTCTCTTAAAAGATCTACCAGAACTAGCTACAGAGCGATCGCGTCAGCAAATTTTGGCATTGGCAGGTCTGAAACAGTTGGCATCAAGGATCGATCTTTCAGGCGCTCCATTTGTAGCAGTTAGTGAAATCGTTAACTATTTGTCTAATTACGGGCGTTTAACCTATGACCACGAGGCACTGGGACTTTTCTTGAGTACTCTCAAGAGCCTTGTAGGAGTTCAGCAGCAAGCATTTTTAGACATGTTGCTGACGAAGTATGAAATGATGACTCCTATCTCTGCATTACCTGCTACCGATAAGTGGCAAGAGAGAGAAGCCACTACAGATTTAACTGAATATTTACTATCAAGATCGAACAGCAGTACTAATTTAGAGTTTTCAAACCAGTCACAATTCAGTAGGCAGCAGGAAAATCTGCCTATCCTTTCTACTCCCAGCCGAAGTACAGAGAGTTTGGAGGAACGACAAGATACAAAGTTGGTTGTCCCTGTCCCATCACTTCCTGGTACTCAAGCTTTTGAATTTACAACTGTGATGGTAGATGTCCAAGGCAAAGAAGTCAGCCGTCGTCGAGGACAAGCCCATTACTTAACGGAAGACCTGGGCAACGGAGTAATGTTAGAAATGGTCTACATTCCAGGAGGAGCATTTTTGATGGGTTCGCCAGAATCTGAAGGAAAGCGATACTCCAATGAGAGACCTCAACATTCAGTAACCGTCAAACCATTTTTAATAAGTAAGTACCCTATTACAAAAGCACAGTGGAAAGAAGTCGCTTCTTTGCCAGAAGTCCGTCAGAAGCTCAAACTTCGCCCGTCGCCTCATGGAGGTAAAAGTCACCCTGTTACCCAAGTTTCTTGGGATGATGCGGTTGAGTTTTGTGATCGCTTATCTCAAGAAACAGGTCACGAGTATCGTCTTCCTACCGAAGCAGAGTGGGAATATGCCTGTCGTGCTGGAACTACAACCCCTTTTCACTTTGGCGAAACTATCACCTCTGATCTAGCTAACTATGATGGTCGCTATCTCTATGGTTCAGAACCTAAAGGAATTTATCGTGAAAAAACTAATTCAGTAGGCACCTTTCAAGTAGCTAATGCCTTTGGACTATTCGATATGCACGGTAACGTTTGGGAATGGTGCTTAGACCACTGGCATGAGAGTTATGATGATGCACCTATAACGGGAGAGGCTTGGATAGATTGCAGTAATAATCAAACCCGTCTAATGCGTGGTGGTTCGTGGCGTAATGAACCCCTTCGATGTCGCTCTGCTTCCCGTTGGCATAGCAATATAAACCAACAGTCTCACAATATTGGTTTCAGAATTATTCGCTCTTTATAACTTATTAAAGTTCAGCAGTTTGTTGATTCCGTTCCTATTCTTAAGCTATTTCACCCTCTTCTTCTACATAGGTATCGGTTAAGGTTGTGTGATAATCACTTCTTCGCTCAGCAGCTTGAGTTCTACGATATTCAAGAGCTTGAGGCACTTTCTCAAATTTTTCAATCGTCAAAGATCCAGTCTCTCTATAAATTTTTTGTACAACTTTCTCGATTTCATCCAATGGAACCTTAAAAAACTCTCTTTTTTCATTAACTATATTCACTCTTTTATCATTAAACTGCTGATGTAAATACTGTATTGTCTCTGAAGCATCTTCTGAATAAAGTTTAAACTGAACATCAAAAGGAAATGGAACGGAAGGATTCATTGTTCTGACATATACATCTGAGTTACTACTTTTAGTCATAAAGATCCTATATATACCTCGTCCAATAGATCCAATATTTGAGATTACATAAATGTAACCAGACTTATGTCTTTGTAAATCTGAATTAGCTTTTTCTTTATTAGTTTTAGCTTTAGAAAGTTGCTCCTGTAAATATTTAATCTGACGATTATAATCATCTAGCTGTATACCTACCGCTTGTTCCATTTCTCGACGAATTTTTTCAATATCCTCCTCATATTGCTTTTCTATCTGTTCAGCTTCTTCAGCCTCTCGCATTGCTTTCTCAAATTTAAGACGATCTTTCTCCTCCTGCTTCATCTGTTCCCTAATTTCACGCTCTTTTTGTTTTTCCTCTTGTTGTTTCTCTTCTAATTCATACTTTAGATATAGCTCCTTTACCTTCAACTTCAAATATTCTTGCGAAATTTCACAATGAGTTACCTCTGATAGTTTGTTTAATTTTTTGAAGGTATTATTAATTCTCTTTTCTAAAATAGAAACATTATTGTACTTCACTTCTCGCATCGCATAGTCACATTGAGTTTCAAAAGCTTCTTTTATTAAATTAAGAAGACTTTTGATCATTTTATCTCCTTTTCTTCGATTGCCATCCAATGTCAACTTAATATTACTAATAAATGCCTTGCCATCTTTTCGCATCCTTTCCTGATCTAACTTTATATTTTTCAGATGAATTACATATTCACTAGACTTTATAAAATCAAATTTTGGTTCATAATAATCTATAGCCTGAAGATAAACTTTTGCATCAAGCTCACGCGACTCCTGGTGAAGATTACTGAGTTGAGTAGTTAAAAATTCCTCTTGCCTTTCAAGAGCGGCAATATTTGAATCTAATTGCCTTTCTCGCTCTTCTCTAGAAGAGAGACTTTCATACCTACGCAAAGCCTTCTGTAGCTTATCTTGCTCACGCTGCTGCATTTGTATCCAAAAACCACAAAAGGCTAATGCAGCTAACAAGACTATTGACAACATGCAATTCAGTATTCCTGCTTAGATACCTTTAACCTAGTTTAGAGGATATTCGGGAAGACAAGGCGATATAACCTTATGACTAGCCTATGGTACGCGATGCGATCACAAGTGTAAATGCAAATAGCGATCGCTCATACTAGAATTCAAACACCAGCATAGGTTAGAGTACCTCCATGTCCCTGCAAGAACTCCAAGAGCAGGTTCGCCAGTTGTCCGTGAGCGATCGCCTCACCCTCGTCAGTACTATCATGTGCTTACTGTTAATGAAGCCGATTTGATGAGTCGCACAGACTCAACTGTACTTGACTATGCGAGACAGCAGGGACGAGTACTATTAACCCGCAACTGCGCTGATTTTCAGGAACTTCACCAGGCTAATCCAGTGCATCCAGGTATCTTGGCAGTTTTTCCTACATCTACAATAAGCAAGTTGACGCAGGAAGTGTTCTATGAATCACCCATCGATATCCGCCCCCGTCAAAATAATCGCTCAATGGAGATTCTTGACCCAGCGTAAGATAAGCAACTTGCTCAGGTCACTCAGGAGTTATAAGAGCAATCAGGGTTTTCTAAGAGTTGTGAGTGTTATTGCTCTGTCCCTTGTACTTTTAAGTTGTAACAGTATTCCGTCTCCAGAAGCATCTCAACCGAAACAGCACAGTCAACAAAATCAAAGTACTTCAACACCAGAAGCACCTCAATTACAACAACCACCAAGTCAATCAACTCCGAGCAGTCCGCCCCCCCAAATGCTTCAGTCAGCAGAGCCTGTTCAAACATCTTCTGTATGCTCCGCTCCAATTATTCCGTCGGTAATTACAACAGAAGAATTCAAGCTTAGAGAACAGCAAGTTGCAGTTGCCAAGGAACTGGAGCGAGCCGAGCAGCTCCGCGAGCAAGCAGGATTAAGTACACGTAGGAATGTGAAGCAAGCAGAGCATTTTCGCCTGAACTGTGAGATTCAGTTGCTCCAGGCAAAACAGTTACTTCAGGCAAAACAAGTGAAGGGCGCTCAACCCTCACCGACTCCCCGATAACAATCACGGATAATAAACTCTTTCGATACGTTGGTAGCCCATCGGAAAGTGTTAGCTAACCTTCCTGCACCATCCACACCAAAAAGCCCAAGATTTGTTCTACAGGAGGAAGGGGATAAATGATCAGGTCAATGGTTATCGTTTGCCCTTCCAATTTCAGAAATTGCCACTGAACCCCATTGCTGACGCTGCCATAGATGATGGGGATAGATTTTTCCTTAGACTCATTAAACTTTTGTGCCGCAACCATCTCAGCGACACATTGCCCAAACCCTGTTTTGAGGTCAGCCTGTTTGGCTTCTATAATTACTACGGCTGGAGCTTCAATTGCCAACATTTCAGCAGAGCGACTAATTAGGAAATCACAGCGTCCATTCAGCCCTAAACTTTCGTCCACTGTAAAATCTTCCCCAGAAAACAGCGTCACTTGGCGATTAAGAATCCGTCGTACCTCTACCAATACGGGAGTGATAATTAATTCTGAACGTGCTTTTTCGCTGCCCGTTGCGATCGCAATAGGTAAAGTTTCCTCCAGATAATCTCGTAAAGTATTAGACGGTGAGATCGGAGCAATCTCTGGTAAAAAACGAATCCCTTCTATAGTAGAAAGGTTAAAGGCTTCTTTAACTTTAGTGATGGTTGTAAATTGACTGTAGGGCATAAGAGTGAAGAATTAGCAGCTCAAGAGAGTCACAGCGATCGCACATAGCGATCGCGTAGCGGACGCAGCGCAGCGAGTATCGCTCATCCTAAAATTCACCAGAACGATATTTCCCAGCTCCTCGCAGCATAGCTGCCAAACTTTTTTCCACATCAGCATCCGTT
>JBFLZA010000468.1:0-7627 GCA_040756535.1 Cyanobacteriota bacterium | reverse complement strand
AAGGGAGACAAGGGAGACAAGGAAGACAAGGGGGAGAACTTGCTTGTGAACTAATCTTTATTTGTCAAGGTTGCTAGGTGCAGGGAAAAGCCAGAAGGGAGAGTAGGGTCATACTAAGTTAAGGCAACCCTACAAGCCATTGCCAATCGCTTATTGCTAATTTTTTAGAATCAGCCGATATGTGATGACCCATTCCCCCTAACCAAATCGATGAGAATTCTTGTTGCTAGCCACACTTATATTGTTGACCTGAATTGTGAGAAGCTAAAGTCACTCGCTCAGCTAGAACCTGACATAGAAGTAACTGTCGTCGTGCCACGCCGTTGGCGTCCGGGTGGTGTCCAAAACAAGATTATTGAAACCCAACCTGATCAGGAAGGGTCGTTTCGAGTGGTGCCAGTGTCCAATTTTAGTGAAAATCATCAAGGACTGCTCACGTTTGGAGCAGACATCATTCCTTTATTGCGTCAATTTCGACCCCAGATTATTCAGGTAGAACAAGGCGCGAAAGCATTAGGCTACACCCAATTCATTGCACTGAATCAATTATTGGGATTGAAGGCAAAGAATTTCTTTTTTACCTGGTGGAATCTACCCTATGAGCTGAAATTCCCAGTATCTTTACTCGAAGCTTATAACCTGCATCATACCCAGGGAGTAATTGCTGGGAATCAAGATGCTAAAGAAGTACTGCGACAACAGGGTTACCAGGGTTCTGTGCAAGTGATGCCTCAGTTAGGGGTGGATGAAAGCCGATTTTCCCCTCAACCGCAACCAGAATTGAAACGTCAATTGGGTATTCAATTGGATGAGTTTGTAGTAGGATTTGTTGGGCGATTTGTTGAGGAGAAAGGGTTATTAACCCTTGGGAAAGCGCTTTCTCGTTTGCAAGAACATTCTTGGAAATGGTTGCTGCTGGGGCGCGGCCCTCTACAGCCCGTACTGATGGAAAAAGCGGTTGAGTGGGGTATCAAAGATAAAATAATTTGGGTTGAGAGCGTTCCTCATGACCAGGTTCCCCGCTACATCAACTTAATGAATACTCTGGTGTTACCTTCAGAAACTCACAATTATTTTAAAACCCTAACAGCAACGGGCTGGAAGGAACAATTTGGTCATGTTTTGATTGAAGCGATGGCGTCTAAAGTACCCGTCATTGGTTCTAACTCTGGAGAAATTCCTCATGTCATTGCTGATTCGGGTTTAGTTTTTCCAGAAGGGGATGTACTAGCTTTAGAACATTGTTTGCGGCAGTTAATGGAGCAACCTCAGTTGGCGCATTATTTGGCTCAATTAGGTTATGAACGAGCGATAAGTCGGTATACCAATAAAGCATTAGCGAAGCAACTGCTGGAGTTTTATAAGGAAATCTTAGGGAAGTGATTTGAATCATTCGCCCTTGTGAGAGCAATTTGTGATGAAGAAGCTACGCATCGATCCCCCCCAACCCCCCTTTTTA
Source organism: Cyanobacteriota bacterium (assembly GCA_040756535.1). Classification (GTDB taxonomy): domain Bacteria; phylum Cyanobacteriota; class Cyanobacteriia; order Cyanobacteriales; family Coleofasciculaceae; genus JBFLZA01. The sequence goes on along the minus strand of JBFLZA010000468.1, from coordinate 6,168 downwards.
AGGGGGGAGTAAGAAGAAGGGGGGAGCAAGAAAAGTATTTGTAGCAAGTATGAAAGAGAATTGGTATAAGTCCGGGTCTGATTGAGATAAAATGCCACATAACTTCTTCTGTTCTGCTGCCTAACTGATAATTAGGTCGTTTCATCATCTATTTTGGGGAAGACAATACAGTTAAAGTCGGGGTCATTTTAATCATAGTCACGGCAATTTAATTATGGTGGGAATTGTTATCGTATCTCACAGCGAAAAGCTGGCTATAGGTGTAAAGGAGTTAGCACAGCAGATGGTTCAAGGTGCTGACTCATCTCAGAAAATTGCGATCGCAGCCGGAATCGATGACCCAGAAAACCCCTTAGGCACCGATGCTATGCAAATTTATCAAGCGATCGAATCGGTTTACACCCAGGAGGGTGTTGTTGTCTTAATGGATTTGGGGAGTGCCATTCTCAGTGCAGAAATGGCATTGGACTTTCTTTCCCAAGAGCAGCGAGATAAGGTGAGATTGTGCGAAGCCCCGTTGGTAGAAGGAGCGGTCGCAGCAGCCGTTCAAGCCGCTAATGGGGCTGATATTGAGCAAGTCCTCAGCGAAGCACGAGGCGCACTGGCAGCGAAAACACAGCAGATCTTAGGCACTGTAGGACTAACGCCTGCATCACCTGTACAGGAATCCCACCTCGATATTGGACAACCAACTCACAAAGTCTATGTGACTATCCGTAATTCGATGGGACTACACGCCCGTCCTGCTGCCAAATTGGTTGCCACTGCTTCTCGATTTGAGTCTCACATCAGTGTGCAAGACGTGGCTGCTGGTGGTGAGTCAGCGAATGCCAAGAGTATTAATCAACTGATCACCTTGGGTATCCCTCAAGGCCATGAAATTGCGATCGCAGCCACAGGGACTGATGCCTCAGAAGCCTTGGTTGCATTGCAGCAGCTTGTAGAATCTGATTTCGCTGAAGTGCCCTCTATCCATTTACCTGCCACTGCTTTTCCCGAATCCTCAACGACAGAAAACAATCCTTTATCCGGTATCCCTGCCTCTCCAGGCATTGCCATGGGCCCAGTCGTTTTGTATCACCCCTGTATTGCAGAGGTGACAGAGCATCGGATCGACAATCCCCATGTGTCATGGCAGCATTTACAAACCGCCATCGATACCGCTCGTGATGAACTGCACTCACTCCGTCAGCAAGTATCAACCCAAGTGGGGGAACAAGAAGCGGGTATCTTCGATGCTCACCTATTATGCTTGTCAGATCCAGCTCTTGTAGATGCAGCGCGTCAGCGGATTTTTGACTACGCCCTCGATGCTGCATCAGCGTGGAAGGTAGTAGTCAACCGCACAGTGCGTTCCTACGAAGCGTTGACAGACTTGCACTTGAAGGCACGCGCCGCTGATGTCAGGGATGTAGGGCAGCGAGTGTTGCGATTGCTGACGGGTGCCGCCTATACACCCCTGAATTTAACTGAACCATCCCTACTGGTTGCCCCTGACTTAACCCCTTCTGAGACGGCTCAATTAGACAAAAGCAAAGTATTGGGGATTTGTACGGTGGCGGGTGGGGCAACATCTCACACAGGAATTTTAGCGCGATCGCTCGGCATTCCTGCTGTCGTTGGCGTGGGGCCAGAGTTACTGCAATTGGAGAATGGCAACCTCATCGCCATTGATGGAGAAACAGGCCAAGTGTGGGTGCAACCGGATGAAGAGCAGTTGCAAGAACTCCAAGCCAAGCGGGAGAGGCTCTTAGCTGCACAACAAGAACAAAAAGCCATTTTACAGCATCCGGCAGTCACTCAAGATGGTCGTCAAATTACAGTGATGGCGAATATTTGCACAGTAGCGGATGCTCGAGTTGCCATCACTAAGGGGGCAGAGGGTGTGGGCTTATTGCGAAGCGAGTTCCTGTATTTTGGACGAGAGGTAGCGCCTACGGAAGAGGAGCAACTAGAACTGTATGAAGCGATCGCAAATATTTTATTCCCCCATCCCCTGATTATTCGTACTTTAGATCTGGGTGGAGACAAGCCCCTTCCTTACCTGAAGAATAGGACAGCAGAACCCAATCCCTTTTTAGGATGGCGAGGAATTCGCTTTTTATTGGATTGTCAGGATGTCTTCAAAACCCAACTTCGGGCGATTCTGCGAGCAAGCTACAGGTATCCCATCAAAGTCATGTTTCCTATGATTGCTTGTATTCAAGAAATTCGTGCTGCCAAAGAGATTGTTGAACAAGCAAAAAGTCAACTGCGTCAAGCGAATCTTCCCTTCGATGAAACAATGGAAGTGGGCATAATGGTGGAAGTTCCTGCTGCTGTGGCAATGGCTGACCAACTCGCGACAGAAGTCAACTTTTTTAGTATTGGCACTAATGATTTAAGCCAGTATGTGATGGCTTGCGATCGCACAAATCCCAAAGTCGCTACTCTCGCCGATGCGTTTGAACCCGCCGTGCTGCGGATGATTCAGCAAACGGTTGCGGCCGCACATAAAGCGGGTATTGGGGTAAGCGTTTGTGGTGAGTTGGCATCCTCTCCCTTGGCAATCCCAATTTTACTGGGGTTGGGGGTGGAGGAATTGAGTATGAGTTCACTTGCGATTCCTGCGGTGAAGACGGTTATTTCACAAGTGAGAATCACTGAAGCAGAAACAATCGCTCATGCTATCTTACAGCTCGATTCAGCCGCAGCAGTCAGAGATTATCTTGAAAAAGAATTAGCGAAAACTGATACAAATAGTAGCCCTGATAGCGTCTCTGTTATCAAGGGTAATTGTAGTTGATACCATTTGGGATTTTAGATTTGGGATGCAAAAAATTTAGAACCCTCGTCAGTTGGTCGTTTGGTAAATTCCACTACCGAAAGAATAAAGTAAAACGGTATGAGAAAATCAAAACTCATATTGAGCCTTCCTACACTTGCCACTTATTGCATCTAAGCTTTATCGAACACTCGATTTGGGATTATGGACAACGAGCCTGAATCAACAAGAATTTGTGAAATTCACAATAGTGTTTCTCGAACTTCTCTGAGGATGGCTGCTAAGCGAGCCATAGAAACGGAAAGACCCGATCGCTTGTTTGAAGACCCCTTTGCTGCCCAGTTAGCAGCTTCTGAAATACCAACCCTTCTGGAACGCTGGAAAAAACAAGATGGGGATGATGCTCAATTAAAAGCAATCCGCACCCGCTTTGTAGCAGTTCGCACTCGCTTTTTCGATGATTTTCTAATGTCAGTCGTATCCGAAGTGCCTCAAGTTGTTCTCTTAGGTGCCGGCATGGATACTAGGGCTTTTCGCCTCCCTTGGCCGGTGGGAACGCAGTTGTACGAGGTTGATCGACCGGAGGTCATTCAGAGCAAAGATTCTATTCTCAAGGATACTCCGGCTCAGTGCCATCGATTTGCGATCGCTGCTGATCTTCGGCAACCCTGGTACAAATTACTGGTGAATCAAGGATATCGAGCAGATATCCCCTCTATCTGGCTGATGGAAGGACTATTAATGTATTTAAATCAGTCACAAGTGAAGGATTTGCTGAAAACAATTACGAAATTAAGTGTAACTGGCAGCTATTTAGGGGCTGATTTAGTCAGTGTAAAATCATTACAAGTTGCCTTACAACGTGACAGTTTAATTACTCAACATTGGCGCTTTGGCACTGATGAACCTGAGCAGCTATTTGCTGAGCATGGCTGGAAAGCATCTGCGCTTCAGCCAGGAGACGAAGGAGCCAGTTTTGGTCGCTATACAAAACCATTACCACCGCGTAACGTTCCAGGGTTGAGACGTTCTTTTTTCGTTACAGCTACAAAAATTTAGAAGGAAGTCTTTTTCCAAATAACAGCTTTTTGTAAAAAAAATAGCAATAACATCATGGAACTACAACTACAAAACTGGGAAAACTTCTGTCGATATCAAGCCACAGGTGACTGGCATGGAACTTGGACTCGGTATTCTCCCCAAGGAGAAGTACTAGCATCCTTTCAGTGCATCAGAAGTTTGCAGACTAGCAAAGATGGCAGTGAGATTAATCACCAGAATCACTATACTTATGCCGACGGGAAGAATGAGACAAAAACCTTTGGCCCTTACAAGAAACCCAATACGAGAGCTTTATTTCTAGACAACAGCTTTTCCTGGGGTTCAACACAAGTAGAATCCGGCTCGACGTTTGGTTTTGAGACAGGTTTTAGGTATGAAGATAAGCGTGCAACTCTCGGCGTTATGTACAATGACAGCGGCAGCTTACAACAAATTACAGTTATTTCCGAACAACTAGGAAGTTTTGCCAAAGAACCGCCTCGTTCTCCAAACCATGAATTCACAGGCAACTGGCAAGGAACTCGCAAAACGATGACACCCGACTTCAGCGTGTCACCTCCAGAAGTCACCTCATGGCAACGGCTAGATGATTTGGGTGAAGATTACCTAACGCTACACTTTCCGGATGGCACTTGGGTGAGTTGTCCTCAACGGGTTGAAACAGGAACACACTTTTTTATGGCAGTGGATTGGCTGATTAACCCTGCTTTGTTGCTACGTGGCATTCGCCATTATGGAGAATCGGGTTTTACAAGATTCACCCTGGAAGAATTCAGACCAAATCCGCTTTTATAAGTAGAATAGTGCGATCGCACCTGATAGAGCCAACCGAGCATAAGCTACGCAATATCGATTATTTTGCCCGCTCATCCCCAAATTTAGGGAATATGATTTGTGGCTCCAGAATTGCGATCGCACCCTGTTTTTATACCTGTGCCATTGCTACAATCCCGGTGTCGTTTGTGCAAAAACAGCAGCAAAATCCGTTGTTACGACGGCATCCGGCGCATTTTCCGGTTTAGAGATGGTATCAAATGCCTTATTCCGGGCATTCGGTTCTAATAGCGCCTGCACGACGAATTGAGCCACATCAGCACGAGGAATCGACGTGGGAATCCCGCCTGGTGGATTCATCAGCAGAGTATCATCTTTACCGACAAGCAGTTCCCGTTTGCCACCCGGTTCATCCAACAATCCACCGGCACGAATAATCGTGTAATCGATACCAGAATCAATTAACTCCTGTTCCGCCTTGCGCTTCCAAATTAAGATATTGCCGTTGCCAATACGGTTGAGAGGATGATTTTCATTGGTTCCACCCATCGAACCCACTAACACAATATGCTTCACCCCTGCGGCTTTTGCAGCCTCAATTTGATTGATTTGTCCCTGATAGTCAATGACTTGGGGCATTTCATCGGCAGGAAAGGTAAATTCCGGGCGCTGTCCCGGTTGAGGAATGCCTTTCATTTGTGGAACAGCGCTAGTCAAAATCACCAACGCTTGGCAACCCTCCAAGGCTGAAGTTAGGGCAGATGAATCGCGAATATCGCCGAAATAAAAGCCTTCAGTGGTGCCGAATACTTGCTCAACTTTCTCACGATTACGGGCGAAACCCCGAACAATGAATTGATTGGGGTGTTGTTGCAGCTCCCTCACCACGAGAGAACCTGTGCGTCCGGTGGCACCTGTCACTAGCACTTGCAGAGGAACAGTCATGAACGTTAATTACAAAACATCATTTATCTTTCTATATCACCATTGGTATCACCCCTGCCTCTTGAGCATCTGCTCCATCTTGGAGATAAATGAGTTGAGGCATTGACACTCTCCGGTCTCGCATACACGGAGATTCTGCTGACAGAGGCGACTGTGGCAAAGTCCACAATCTAACTCTCGCTACGGTCGTCAAACACCGTCTACACAGTCGGTTTAGGTCAATGCCTAACTTTCTGGCTACTTTTCTTAAAATGTTGGCGCTGCCGTTCAAGTCTGCGTTAATTAGTGAATTGTCGCTTGAAAGGTATTGCCCACGTTTAACCCGTCTTCCCGACGCTTTCCACCCGTCTGGCTTCTCGCCAAACTGCGGCAGGGAGTCTCCGTCAAGATAGCTGGCTTTACTGGTATAGGCTTCTTCTGTTATCTCTAGGCGAATGCCGTAAAGTTCGCACAGTTGTTGCAATCGGTCTTTTAATTTACCAAGCGGCATCTGCACAAACTTTTGATTGTTCAGTCTGCCCATGCTGGCATTGTCTTTAAACCCTTCGTTCCAACCTAAAACAATCGTGCCAATCCCATATTTAAGGCAGTGGTTGAGAATTAATCGAGCCGCTTTATTGATG
>JBFLZA010000467.1:0-7653 GCA_040756535.1 Cyanobacteriota bacterium | reverse complement strand
AACACAGAAATGTAGCATGGCAAACCTTTTTCAAGGACAAATAAGCCTTTACTTATCGTGAGTTTTTATTAGAGATTACTTGATTAGGCTGAGCTGCTTGTTTTCTATTTATTCTTCAATAGAATATTATTAATTATTAGTTTTATCTTTAATTTCAACAATTTAATTTTTGTCTAAATATCAGCTTGCGAATGGGGGTATAAATTGGTTTTAATTTATATTAATAAAATATTATTAACAATACCCTCAAAAATCTGTTCTAATTTCCTAAAAATCTGATAGGGTCTTAAGACAGAGTTGATGGGAAATACCTAAGGAGCCGAGCCTCGGCTTTCGTAAAAAGCACAGGATGGATCTAGTAAAAGCAGGTTGTGCTGTAGCAAAAACCAATTAACATAACCATCGGGAAAGGATATGAAGGCATTAAAAGGACGAGATTTACTGGGTATAGCTGATCTCAGTGCTGATGAAATTCAATCTCTGTTGCAACTTGCTGCTCAGTTAAAAGCTGGCAAGCTGCATCTGCGGTGTAATAAGGTATTAGGGTTGCTGTTCTACAAGGCTTCGACACGAACACGGGTCAGTTTTTCAGTAGCCATGTACCAACTTGGGGGTCAGGTCATTGACTTAAATCCTAATGTAACTCAGGTAGGCCGGGGAGAACCCGTTGTCGATACAGCACGGGTTTTGGATCGGTATTTGGATATCCTGGCAGTTCGTACCTTCGAGCAGAAGGAACTAGAAACGTTTGCCCAATATACTCAGATTCCGATTATTAATGCCTTGACTGACTCTGAACATCCTTGCCAGGTTTTAGCCGATCTATTAACTGTTCAAGAGCGCTTTGGCTCCCTGTCGGGTGCGACTTTGACCTATGTGGGAGATGGTAATAATGTTGCTCATTCATTGTTGTTGGGATGCGCCCTAGTGGGAATGAATGTTAGAGTGGCTACGCCACCGACTTATCAACCCAATCAGGACATTGTAGAGAAAGCACGGCAGATTGCTGGGGGCAAAACGGAAGTCATGCTGAGTGACGATCCAGTGATGGCAGCAAAGGGAACTCATGTTATTTACACTGATGTTTGGGCAAGTATGGGCCAAGAGGAATCAGCCCAAGACAGAGTTCCTATTTTTCAGCCTTATCAGGTGAATGAACAACTGCTGACTTATGCTGATCCAGAAGCGATTGTGCTGCACTGTTTACCTGCTCACCGAGGAGAAGAGATTACCGATGAGGTGATGGAAGGACAACAATCGCGAATTTGGGATCAGGCAGAAAACCGAATGCATGTTCAAAAAGCCTTACTGGCTAGTATTTTAGGAGCGGATTGAACGACCAAGTTGGGCAGGATATAACCCTGACTTTTCACGGCATCCTTATCGACTGCTGGGGCAAAAGGGGAAAGGGAAAGGGTTAAAAGTTAATAAGTTCCTTTTCCCCTTCCCCCTTCACTTTTTCCCTGTTGAGGGTTCAGAACTTCCCGTAAAAAGTCATGATATAACCTGCCCCTACTGGACAAATTGGGGGTTTTAGTAGTACGAATGTTCTATAGATAGGAATGATCATCACTTTTATGTGATGAATGATGAAGTGATTCAAAACTTGTGTATGGGTGGCGCATTGGAGTTAAAAACCCAATGCCTCAGCCTTAAATTCTCTTCACCAATGCCTCGTCCCTACCATTCACATTGATGTATTGCCCCCTTGTATTATTATGGAACCCCTCACTGAAGCCCAAAAACAACTTTATGATTGGCTAGTGGATTATATCCACACCTCACAACATGCGCCTTCCATTCGGCAGATGATGCGAGCGATGAATTTGCGATCGCCAGCACCCGTTCAGAGTCGCCTAGAACATTTGCGATCGAAAGGATACATAGACTGGACAGAAGGAAAAGCTCGCACCATTCGGATTCTGGGCAGCGGGATGACAGGAGTACCCGTCTTAGGAGCGATCGCAGCGGGGGGTTTAGTCGAACCCTTTACCGATAATGTCGAGCATCTTGATGTATCTCCCTCATTCCGTCAACCGGGTCATTTTGCCCTGCGGGTGATTGGAGACAGCATGATTGAAGACCTGATTGCTGAAGGGGATTTTGCCATTATGCGACCTGTCCCTGACCCAGAGCAGCTCAAGAACGGTTTAATTGTCGCCGCACGGGTAGAAGGACACGGCACCACCTTAAAACGCTTTTACCGTGAAGGCGATCAAATCACGCTTAAACCTTCCAATCGGGACTATCAACCGATACAGGTAACAGCAGCAGAAGTCCAGGTGCAGGGTGTCTTAGTGAGCGTCTGGCGCAATTATGACTTTGCGGACAATTCCCTAGCGGCAACACCCTAAAAAGTCACGCATTCCAACGTTAAAAGTGAAAAACTTGGAAGAAAACCAACCTAAGGGATGATGACTCCAGGCTATAGTCATGCTAAGTTCATCATCCCACTTGGTCTGTGAAAGCAACTCAATCGTTTCTCCAAGTTTTTCAAAGCCGCAAGATGGCGGCTCTTTTGTTTCTGGGTTTTGCGTCAGGCTTACCCCTGTTTTTAACAAGTCAAACCTTACAAGCCTGGATGTCCCTGGAAGGTGTCGATCTGGGGGCAATTGGATTGTTTAGCCTAGTGGGCTTGCCCTACTCATTAAAATTTATCTGGTCGCCTTTGCTTGACCGATTTGTGCCGCCGTTTTTGGGGCGACGGCGGGGTTGGCTGGTTCTCACACAAGCAGCATTAATATTAGCGATCGCAGCAATGGCATGGCAACAGCCCAAGCAATCCCTTCAGTTCCTTGCGATTAATGCCTTAATCATCGCTTTTTTTAGTGCCTCACAAGACATTGCTTTTGATGCCTACCGTACAGACGTTCTCAATCCCTTAGAGATGGGGGCTGGTGCAGCAGTTGCCGTTTTAGGTTATCGCATCGCCCTGCTTGTTACTGGCGCTTTAGCCCTGATTCTGGCTGATCAACTATCCTGGCCTATAGTTTACCTGTTGATGTCGGCTTTGATGGTGATTGGGTTAATTACTTCATTCTGGGCACCAGAACCGAAAGATCAAGAGCGTCCACCCTCTTCTTTAGCCGATGCCATCAGCTTACCCTTCCTTGAATTTTTTCAGCGATCGGGTTTAGTTCGAGGCATTTTAATTTTATTGTTTATTGTTCTGTACAAACTAGGTGATGCTTTTGTCAACAATATGTCCAAGCCTTTTTTGTTACCCAATACGGGCTTGGGCTTCACCCAAACTGAAATTGGAGCCATTCAAGGAGGGATGGGGTTACTGGCAACGATTGTCGGTACTCTTGCTGGTGGAGCAATCTTGAGCAAAATTGGTATTAATCGCTCGCTTTGGGTTTTTGGCGCTCTACAAGCGGTGAGCAACTTAGCTTACTTTGTTCTCGCACAAGTAGGGAAAGACTATTCCTTCCTGGTTATCACTATCAACATTGAAAACTTTTGTGCCGGGTTAGGAACAGCAGCGTTTGTGGCGTTTCTAATGAGTCTGTGCAACCCGCGTTTCTCTGCGACACAATATGCTTTACTATCAAGTCTGATGGCGGTTAGCCGTGATATCTTGGTGGCACCTGCTGGAACTCTAGCAAAAGCTACGGGTTGGCCTTCGTTTTTCCTGATTAGTATCGTTGCTGCCCTACCTGGATTACTGCTACTACCAATATTTGCCCCCTGGAATTCTCGCCCTAATCCAATCCTTGACGCTGGAGTAGAGGCGAAGGAAGCCGATTTCTAAAATCACCGTAACGGTGGCGTTAATATAGCTGTCGCCATAAAGGTTAGGACAGATATAAGGGCTGAAACGACCATGTATCAGTAATAAACATAAAAGCCCTCTGCCTTTTGCCTTCTGCCTTTTGCTATAACAACAAGTTAACGAAACTGGCAGCATTTGGTGCCAACCGTTTGAGCCAGAATCCCAATGTGCACTGTCGCAAGGATTCTGGCTATTGCAGTATGGGTTCTACCTAACCGATTGCAGCCAGTACTGCTGCTTCGCCTTAATCCTGATTCGTCCATACAGCTGTTAAGCGCTCACAACCCTTCTCATCTATCTGTTTTACCCAAACCATAGAAAGTCTCGGTTTGGCTGGTTTTCTATTGGGAGCTAGAGCAATAGAGGGGTTATCTTCTTGAGAGAGAGATCTAATAGACTGCATATTTACCTTACCTTAATCTGTTCTTAACCTAGACTAAACCCAATATGCAATCTGCTACCTCTTTCTTTAGTGATCTTTTACAATGGGGGGTAGTGATTCCCATCACAAATCAAGTCATAACCTATATCTAGACCAGAATTTTCTCTCTAAAGAGGGAGCTCCGTCTCTGCTCTAATCCGTGAACCCTCCCCTCTGGAATTAAAAATTACAAGTGGGGCTTCTAACTGTACAACGACTGTGGGTGACGCCACAGTACCGAAAGTCAAACTGCTCTGGTTGAACTCTTTTCCAGTCGGAGTTGGAAATGCTGGAACTGGAGGCTCCGCCTCCTTGAATCCCCAGTAGTGGACTTGAATGCTGCTTGACTCTGCCAATTACGGCGATCGCTTAAAGTCGCACGGAAGCAGAGCCTCCCATCAAGCATTTCTAGCTTCTAGCTAGAGACGAGAGGCAATCCTGCCGAGAATTTATTTTTTGTCGAAGTCTTTTGGGGCAGGCATCCTGCCTGCCTTGGGATATGCAAACTAAATGCACATTCGCTTAGCAACTAGCCGCCGAATTTCATTCGCAGTTCTTCGAGTTCACTATCCTCCAATTTGCGGAATAGTACGGGTGGAACCTCAAAGGGATGGCCGGGTTGCAGCGCATCGAGTTGAATAGCATCGCTCAGCTTACTCATCCTATCTGCTTGTGATAAATGCAGCGCGTCAAAGAGCTGCTGTGAGGTAAAAGGGATAAAGGGAGCAGATGCGATCGCATAAAGGCGGATTAAGTTAATACAAGTGCGAATCACTTGAGCCGCTTCTTCTCGATTTTCCTTAATCAGCTTCCAGGGAGCTCGTTCGTCAATATATTGGTTTCCCACAGTCCATAGCGAGTACAACGTTTCTGCTGCCTTGCGAAACTCCATACCCTGCAAGTAATTACAGAGCGTTTTCATCTGTTTTTTGCAAGTTACTTGTAACTGTTGCTCAGCTTCACCAAGAAGTCCACCTTCTGGAATAGTTGAGCCAAAGTGTTTTGCAGCAAACTTGAGAATTCGGTTAACAAAATTGCCAAACGTATCAGCAAGTTCCTTATTCACCTTGACTTGAAATAACTCCCAAGTGAAAGCAGAATCAGACGATTCCGGTGCCATCGCCATCAAACTGTAGCGCCAATAATCCGCCGGGAGAATCTCAATCGCTTGGTCTAAAAATATGCCTCGTTTCGCACTCGTTGAGAACTTCCCTCCATAGTAGGTTAGCCAATTGAATCCCTTGATTTGATCAGCCATCTTCCAAGATTCCTTGGTACCAAGAATCATCGCTGGCCACATAATCGTGTGGAAGGGCAAGTTATCTTTTGCCATAAATTGCGTGTACTCAATGTTTTCAGTACTGCGCCACCAACTTTCCCAATCACGTTCATCTGGGTTTTCCATTCCCCATCCTTTCGTAGCGGCAATATAGCCGATGGGAGCATCAAACCAGACATAGAAAACTTTATTTTCAAATCCCGGACGTGGGACGGGTATACCCCAACTCAAGTCACGGGTGATGCAGCGGTCTTGAATCCCTTCATTGAGCCATTTCATGGCAATAGATTTTGTGAGATTGGGCCAATTCTGATTGTTTTCCACCCAAGCTCTTACCTGATCACTGAGGGTAGAAAGCTTTAAGAAAAGATGCTTGGTTTTGCGAACTTCTAAATTTGTACTGCCTGATACTGCCGAGCGTGGATCGATGAGTTCCGTTGGATCTAAGACTGAGGTGCAATTCTCACATTGGTCCCCTCTAGCAGATTGATATTCGCAATGGGGACAGGTACCCACGATATATCGATCCGGCAAAAAACGCTGATCATCGATGGAGTACATCAGTGTGATTTCGCGTTCTTCGATAAAACCGTTTTGGTCGAGACTGGAATAGAAATGTTGGGTTAATTCATGGTTGTAACTCGATGAAGTTCGATCAAAGTAGTCAAAGGACAAACCCAGCTTTCCATAAATATCTGCCTGGAGTTCATGCTGCTTTTGACAGTAACTCGCTACATCCATTCGGGCCTCTAAAGCAGCGAGTTCTGCTGGGGTCCCATGTTCATCCGTCGCGCAAACAAACAGTACGGTTTCGCCTTCTTGTCTCAAAAACCGCGCATAAACATCGGCAGGAAGCATTGAACCGACTAAATTTCCTAAATGTTTGATGCCATTGATGTAAGGGAGGGCGCTAGTAATTAAATGCTTCATGTATCCTGTCTTGAAAATAGGTTGAAGGTTAGAATGTTGTTCGCAAAGCATTCGCCATCGCGAGCCGTCCACTCAATTTACCAGTAGTCGCCGCAACATCTAATCCTTATAAGCCTTTATAGTAGAAGCAGATACTTACTCGATTAGATGACGGCGATGAATGAACCAAGCTGGCGGAGAATTCTAGAGTTGCAACAAGAGTATTTTATCAAAAGATTACATTCTTTTTTGATTGATTCTTTTTATTTAGATTATAAGCCCATTGATTTAAGCTGTTTCAACAGTAGTTTAGAAACAGAATCAAATTATAAACATCTAACTAAATTCGGCTACAGTGAATTAATCAAAGTTGATTTAGAGGAGGATGAGTGGATGAGATTAAACCATTTCTGTGAGGAAATGGTTAATAAATATTGTTATTCTGTATGTGTAAAGGGGTTGCTTCATAGAGATAAAGAGAAATACGCCAACTACTTCATTGGAAAACTTGGTGAAGAGGCGGTAAAAAGATGTTTAGGGGATTTCATTACAGATGTTGATTATAAAATTTACCCGCACGGTGATGGTGGAATTGATTTTCGTTTAATTGCTAAAAATGATATTGGTATACAAGTAAAAACTATACCTCTATATCGATTTCCGCAAGGCAATGAAGTAACAGGCGATGAGTATATAACTAACTCAGCTAAGATTCGTGACATTGATTGGAAAATTGAGCGAGAAGACACTAAGAAAAGTAAAATTTTAATCTGTGTATTGATGCTCAGTTGTATTCAAGGGGATATAATGAAAAATAAAATATACGATGGTGATACATACAACTTTGTAATAGCAGGATTTAAGCCAACGAAAGATATACAAAATGGAAATTACCCAATAATAAATAATTATTACAATCTCAAAATAAAAGACCTACTTTATGGGGGTGGCATTCATGCTTACTTAGAGTCTCTGAATTGAAAATATTGCTGATTATGTTCTTACCTCAAAAACCGCGCATAAACATCGGCAGGAAGCATCGAACCGACTAAATTTCCTAAATGTTTGATGCCGTTGATGTAAGGGAGGGCGCTAGTAATTAAATGCTTCATGTATCTTTCAGTTTGTCAGTGCTTCGGTGATTTAGACATCTCCGAAATAGAATCAAGCTCTGCCAAAATCCTGTAATATTAAGATTTAATTAAATAATTTTTCGAGATTAATGAATAACTTATTGGCATACATCGAGCAAAATCCACAAAATAGTAA
>JBFLZA010000466.1:0-7673 GCA_040756535.1 Cyanobacteriota bacterium | reverse complement strand
AAATCTGATTTAAGATATCATCAGATTGTTGATATTCCCAAAATTCTGCAATCCCAACAGCAGCTAAAAAATATGCTTTATAACTATAAAAATTGCCGCACCTGTCCTGAAACTCTACCAACGCATCAATAAACGCCTCTTTTTGTCTACTAAACTCCTTATCTACCTCTTGCCCTAGCCACAGCAAAATCACTTCTTTCCACTGCGGCTCAAAGATGCGATAACTTGCCTTGGAGTCTTTCGGGTTGTGGGAAACATGGTTCAGAAAATAGTCCCAAGCTGGAATCGCACAAGCTGCGAAGTATTCCTGAAACGTGGGATGAAAAAAGGCGTATACAGGTTTACCTGTTTCTGCATCATTGTAGATATGAACCAGCCAATGTAGCTTTTCAGTTGCTAACTTAAACAAGTCTTCCCCCATGACATCAAGAGCAAAACTCTCTCGTATGCAAAACCGGGACTTTTCCTTGTCAATTGCCTCCCGTGCCAACAGTCCCAGTGCAGCGTTTAACTCCTTCCGCTTTGTCGGAGTTGTGAAAAATTTGTCTTCTTTCCACTCATAGAAAGCTCGCGTAAATTGCTCGTATAGCGCGGCTTTAGTTTTCGGCAAATCCCCTTGTTTGAAATACCAACTTTGACACAGCAACACTTCACCACTTTTAAACAGTTCTTCTAGCGCTTTCTGCTGTTGTGTGACATCTGAAGTTTTAAGCGCATCTTTTAGCCATTTCTGGCAGAGGTATTCTTCTAAGCTTTTGTCTCCCAAGCTCGAAAGAGATATCCAAATGGGGAAACCTGGGGTTTTTGGGGAGAATGCGATCGCTTCCAGCAGAGTGGTTTTTCCTGCTCCTGGTTCTCCGATAATAGCGATGCGTTTTCCTTGGCTTTTTTTGCTTTGTTTCTGCTTAATGACTTGCTCTAGAAACTCGTTATGCTCATACGTCTCGATGATTTCTTCCTCGCCTAGCTGGAAAAAACCCGAACCTTGCTCTGTTGCTCTAAGTAGGCTTTCTCTAGACAAGTTTGTGTTCGCTCAACTTTCCCCCTACTGTCAGAGTTAATTTCAGGAAAATTCTGAGAGAGCTTATCAAATACCTCTTTCATGCGCTTGTTATATGCAGAAAGAGCCGTATGCGATTCGCCTCCTATAACTTCATTGGCAATATCCTGATTTTTCCTTTTACTATCGATACTTTGCCTAGACAATCTCACGAAGAAAACTGCTTTCTGCTCTACAGTCAGTTTGTGGTCAGAAGCTATGACTTTTAGAAAATCATCCCAACCATCCCATGATTCCATAACCTACTCACCGTCTCGACAGGTTATTACTATCTTTATAATTCAGCCATTTTGCACTAACGCACTCACCCGCAAGGGAATCAATTCCCTTGCTCATAGCTCAAGTCCACTTAAGTGGACTAAATATTTGCTTGCTTGAGAGTCCTCTTTAGAGGACTTTAGCTATTAGCCCGGAAATTAATTTCCGGGCGGTTGATGGCTATGTACAAAATGCTATTCCTACCTTAACCCATGCATCCAATACTCTCAACTAGAAGAAAAGTTCTACTTGAGTAGAAGTTCTTAGGAACTAGGAATTTGAACTCGTTGTTTATAGCATTACTTCAGTGGTAAATCGCTCTGACAACAGCAACTTTTGAGGAAAAGTCTAATCATGACTAACAGCACATCCAAACTCATTCCAATTCAATCCAAAAAGGTTACGTGGCAACATTTATCTTTCAGCTCAGTCTCGGAAGTAAAAATCGCACAAGCGCTAGAACGAGCAGGTGTTTTGTTCTTCCCCAATTGCATCGGTCGCCTCAATACAGACCAAGGACGCCGAAATCGTGAATGCGATTTTCTCATCTGCAACGAAGGTTATTGGGGAATTTTAGAAGTGGATGGCGAACCCTATCACCCACCCTCTCGTGCCGCAGAAGACCACAAACGAGACGGCTTTTTTCTCGATCACGGTGTTTGGGTTCACCGCTTTGATTCAAATGAATGCTTTAACTATCCCGATGAAGTTGTCCAGCCATTTCTACAGAGATTGAAGCGATTACAAAGAAGCTCTATTAACGTTTAAACATCGCTTTCAGATTGGATTCAATGGACGGGCTTTCCGGCCCATTGTATAAGAGTTTCAAAAATTTGATCGAAAAACTAGGCTAGCGATCGCATTTTACTCCGGTAATTCACCAAAGCGATCGCGATACTGCCTTAACAACTCTTCCATTGCCTCAGCACGTTGTCGTTCTGCCTCAGCACGCTGCCGTTCTTGCTCTAGCTCTTGTTCTGCCTGTTGTGCCCGTTTCTGTTCATGCTCCAACTGCTGGCAAATCTCTGCGTAAGAGTGAAACCTCGTCCCATCTGGACGATAAATTTGTAACTCCTCTCCCGATAAGTCAAAGCGAATTCCCAACTGCGGACTCACCCATTGATCGAGCGAGGCAATGACATCCAACCCCTCGTCACCCCATAACCAACCCCTTAGCTGGTTATTGCCAGGATTGTAAATGTAATACTCCTGAACCCCGTAGCGATCGTAAAACAGCAGCTTTCTCTCCATTTCCTCTTGGGTATTGCCAGGAGAAAGAATTTCAAGCACCACCTGCGGCGCAATATTATCCTCATTCCACTGCTGATAAGAAACGCGATCGCCTTTAGGTCTGTCCAATACAACCATCACATCTGGGGAATTCACAATATGAGGTTTCCCTTCCACTGGATACCACAACAAATCCCCCGCGACAAATACATTTGAGTCATCGGCAAACAACCAATCCAAATTTTGCTGAATCGTCACAATCCAGCGAAACTGCTTGGTATTATTTGCCATTGGCTGTCCATCACTTTCCGGGTAGATGACCTGTGCTTGTTCGGTTTGGGATTGGATTTGAGAAACCATCACTCACAGTGGAACCATCGGTTCAACACCTAGAGTCTAGCACGGATGGAATCAAACGCTTTTGGCATAAGGCTTTTGGCGCGATTTGCTAGAGCTTAGTTGGAAGCGTGACGCTAGGTGAGGATGTTGTAACCTCTGTAGGCAGGTGCGAGTTTGTGCGATCGCTGTCGCTGAGCGGTTTCAACCGCCAGTGGCAAGATATGAGATCAAGCGATTCCCTTTGGGATAGCTGTGCTTCACGCGCCTGTATTTACTCAGGCAATTCACCGAAGCGATCGCACCTCATACGAGAAAGGATGATTAGATTTAGGAATGGGTAACACAGCGATCGTCCCACCAGGCAAGCCTACAATGAGATACATAAACGGATAGAAAAGCTATGAGTAGCGTAAAAGAAGCTGTTGTATCTCTTTTGGCTCAATTACCAGATGATTGTTCCTTTGAAGATATTCAGTACCATCTTTATGTCATTGAAAAAGTTTATCGCGGATTAGAAGCTGCCCAAACAGAAGGTACAATCCCACATGAAGAAGCACAAAAGCGCCTATCTAAATGGCTTATCAAGTAGTATGGTCGCCTAGAGCGATAGAGGATGTAGAAGCGATTGCCTCATTCATAGCCAAGGATTCTCCTTCCTATGCCGCAGCAGTTGTTCGGAAAGTACTGGATACAACTACAAATCTAAACAAATTTCCCCTATCAGGGAGAGTGGTGCCAGAGTTGGGCAACCCAGCTATCAGAGAAAAGTTGGTGTACAGCTATCGCATCATCTATCAAGTGGGAACTGACACCATCACTATTGCAGCAGTGATTCATGGGAAAAGGCTACTGGAGTCAGAGATCAACGAGAGCTAAGTAAGTGTAACTGCGCCTGTATTTACTCAGGCAATTCGCATCCGCCACTGTTCAACAGCAACCTGCAATCTAGGCGGCAACCAACTGTCATACTTGGGATAAATCGGCAAACGCGGCACAAGTTCCCACTCAGTCGGTTCTAATACTTCTTTTAATTGCTGAATTTGAGGATGAGGATAATCAGGATTCACCTCATCTTTTGGCCCAATTCCTCCTAAATCCCTCGCCCCCGCCTCCAAACAACCTCGTAGAGACACCTCTTGTGGGTGCCCTACTAAGTTAGGCGGAATTTGGATAGTGATATCCGGTGGCAAAATCTGACGCGCTTTAGCAATCACTTCCGGCATCTGATGAGAGTCAAACGCAGGAGCATCCCAAGTTTCCTGACTTCCGGGATTATAAGGTTGTAAGATGACTTCTTGGATATGACCATAAGTTAAGTGAAGCTGTGCGATCGCATCCAACGTTTCCCACCAATCTTCTTGAGTCTCCCCAATCCCCAACAACAACCCCGTCGTAAACGGTATCTGTAATTCTCCCGCCCATTCCAACTGTTGTAGACGCACCCCTGGTACCTTACTGGGAGCATGACGGTGAACGGTTTGCAGCAACTGAGACGTTAACTGTTCCAGCATTAATCCCATCGACACATTCACCTGCTTGAGTGCTTTCATCTCCTCAAAACTCAGCGGCCCTACATTGGTGTGAGGTAGAAATCCCATCAACAAGGCGAGTTCACCCAGAGCGTAAATCCGCCCAAACCATTCCTCACGACGGGATGAACGAGGATGCACCTCACCACTAAGGATGAGGATTTCACAGACTCCCTGCTCTCGAAGAGGTTTTAGCTGGCTTTGCGCCTCTTTTAGCGTCAACCAAGGGCTATGCCCCGGATCGGTACGAAAATTGCAGTAAGTACAGCGATTAAAGCACTCGTAAGTCGGAACGATCGTGTAAGCAGGACTGTAGGTAACAGTGCGAGAATTGGAAACTAGCATGATTGCGGATAATCACGAACTCATATATTAAAGAAGTGTGACTTATCCAGTAAAATCTCGGTTTTCAGGTAAAATACTCCACAGTCAGGTGAATTAGCGGAGTTTTTTATAACTCCCACAGTTGGGTTGGTGCATCTCAAGTAATTCAATAAAAGAGTTTAAAGTTGAAGTGAAGTCTAATTAAACTAAATTATTTTCTACGCCTCCTCACTCCAAAGGCTTGATTGTTGCTTGGCATAAGCATTTTTCATGTGTTTTTTGACGGTGTTAATCGTAATGTACAGCTTTGCCGCAATTTCTTTGTAAGAGTAGTTGGCTCGACGGAGTAACCAAACTTCTGCTTCACGAGCCGTTAAGTCATATTTTTTGGCTTCAGCGATCGCTGCATTGTGAGTAGATTGCTTGCGATCTTCGAGTGTTACCAATAAGTAAGGAGAATCGTTTTCACCAAACTCTAGCCATCGCACCCTAACTCGAAAAACGTCTGTATCATTTGTACCAATTTCTGCCTCGATAATCATTTTTTCATTGGGAAATAATTCTCGACTTTCGATTAAAGCTTCACAAATCTGCCAAATTGGCAGAGGAACTAAATGATTCTGTAATCGCTCTGAGGAGAAGTGGTGGCAAATGCGGTGGGCACAATCATTGGCGTGAATCCATTCTCCTTTTTCGGTCAAAATTAAAACGCCATCAACGAAGCCTTCAATGATAGCTTGCAGCAAGTAGGGGTGTCTGGAAGGGTCAGAGGACGGCACTTTGGGCTGTTGAGTTGAAGAATTCCGTGTTTTAACGCTTTTGAGGTGACGGTTCAGTTTCGGTGCCAGCATGGACATCATGAATCTCCTTCAAATGAATAGCTGAGAAGTAAAAAGCTCCAGAACTTCTCAACAAGAGAGTTAAGCTCATTCTGTGATTTGAACTCCTGTAGCTACAAGGAGCAGGTTGAAGATTTCCAAAACTTACGGAATTCAGTTGTATAAACTCAGGAAAGGTGAAATTACCTGAAGGAGGGTGAAGTTTTTATTGCGTTTTTAGTTTTGCAAATAAAATACGAAATTATAGGATTTCAGGGTGTTGATATAAATGGCTAAGGTGCTTGAAGGCAATCAGTAGCAGTAGTTACTTTTACAAGGATGAGCAATGGCTCGTTCCCCAATACTGGAATGATTTGCCGATGATAGTTTTGCATCAATAGCAAAAGATAAAGACGACAACCCCTACTGCTACTGAGAAAAAACTTTTATTGCCAAAGGCTCTATTCGTTTAATAACTAGCGGGATATGAATCCAGAATTAATCGATCAGTGGTTTTCTATTGAGCAACAACGCAGTTACATTTCAATGCTTCTAAATCCTAGGCGAGTGGGCTTGACTCGTCGTCGGGCTGAATGTTTTGTGCGGTTGTGGACTTATTTACTCCTCAAGCAGCAACAAGAATTAGGGGAACGATTGAGGCAACCTTTGACTCAGTTGCAAATCCCCCAAGGGTTTGTCGCTTGTACCCATCGCGAAGCGGCAGAATTATTTTATGCTCACAAAGACAGAGGAAGCGATCGCGCAGCAGGAATGATGATAGACATCCTAGTTGCGCTGGGGCTAGTTGAGAAGGATTTTGACGGTAACACGGTTTGCTTGCAAATTCGCTCTGTACCCCCCTTGACTGGAGTCCCACCATCTGATGAGCAAGTCCAGATCAAAGTTGATACCTTTAATCCCCGAACCGATGCCGTTCCCGTTGCCAGTTTTCTTGCTCAAAACTACAACTGGATGAACAATACAACGACAGCAATCCCCCACAAGATCAAAAATCTACTCCGTTCTTGGGCCATGCAATACCCGACTGGAATGCGGGTACTGCGTCGCTGTGACACATCTCATCCGGTTGGATTTTATCTTCTCTATCCCACTGCACCGGAATCGGAGGAGAATTTCTCTCTACCACCTAGCAAAAGTTTGCATTTAAGTTCGGCTTCGGATATTGATCCATTGAAAATGGCTGTTCCGGGAAAGGATGATTGCACTTCAGTCATGGTGAGGAGTTGGATGATCGATACGCCTTACAGGACATGGAACAATGTGCGTCGATTTTTGGAGGACGTGCAGCAAACTTTAGTCCGAATGCAAGTTGATTTTCCCAACCTGTGCGATTTTTACGCGCTCGTTATCCATCCTAGATATGAAGAACTGGCAAGGGCTGTGGGGTTTCAAAAAATTGGACTCGACTCGAAGTTGTCGGTTTACTGGATGTACATCGCGGTAGATCAGTTTTTAGCCTTGGATATCCAAGAAGCGATTTCCAAGCTTGAGTTTGTCTACCCTTCCCCGGAATTATTTTAGAGCTTTGCGATCGCACTGGTGTTCCTTTCCTTAACTATTCCGGTAGCGGGGGAGCGGGGGAGCAAGTGTTTCTTTCTTGCATAACGGATGCAATTGCGTCCGTGGGAGTCTCAGTCTCCTTTCCCCCTTCCCCTTTCCCCGCGCTGTAGGCGCTTCAACTTGAACCTGCTTCAGTTGTGCGACCCCATCCTACCCTCAATTGTAAAGTTTTTTATACATTACGCTGGCTATAAGCCTCTTAGGGCAAGGGATTGAGCCGGATAATTTATAAAAAAATTAATAAAAATGAGAGTAATCTTGACAAAATGCTTTACAAATCGAAACAAAAGCCTTAATGTAAATATGGACAGGCAAACGAACTGTCCTCTGAACCTAGAAAAATAAAGCCATCATAAGAACATGACAACCACATTACAGCGTCAACAGAGCGCTTCCGTGTGGGAACGGTTCTGCGAGTGGGTCACCTCCACCAACAACCGCCTCTATATCGGCTGGTTCGGAGTGTTGATGATTCCTACTCTCTTAGCCGCTACCACCTGCTTCATCATCGCCTTCATCGCTGCGCCCCCAGTG
>JBFLZA010000465.1:0-7673 GCA_040756535.1 Cyanobacteriota bacterium | reverse complement strand
AATGCCGTTCCCCTACAGTTCAGAGAAAGCGATCGCAAAGCACATCACTCGAAGTGCGATCGCAAATTCTTCCTAATTATCCTTGGCTAATCACTTGACCAATTCGCTTCAGGATTTGCAAGACGTTGTAGAGTTCATTGCGTAACGGTAACAGGGCAAATACACGAGATATATCGTACTCAGGCGTACCTTGTTGAATTAGCTTCACGAAAAAAATCTCATCCCCATTCGTCACCATCCCAAATACAGGTTTATCGGGGTAGGGATTTGTCATCATATAAGCTAAAGTTTGCGGCAGTGCTGTTGTTACCGAAATCGTTGTTCGTTTCGACTCCAACACCACAACCCATAACCGATTTTGCAACACTAATGCATCAGTCCGCCCCCGCAATGTCTCTACATCCTCATCATCTTCATCCACCACAATTTCCACAGATGCCTCTGCCCGCATTTTAAACGGATGGTCGTAAAAACCTGCCCGTTCTAATAGCGGCGAACCGACGAGTAATGTTACTGTTCCTTCTGTAAGACTGCCATCAGCTCGATGATAGAGGTATCTACGTCTAACCAAATCGAGATAAGATTTTTCTGCATCAGTCAGTGGCGGCAAATCTTCACACCATTCTAGAAAAAATTGCTCATCTTCAGTTCGTCTGAGATTAAATCGAGATTCTGCCTCAGCTAAGCTGGTAATCGCTTCAGTACTTGCTATTTTTTGTGCCATGCGATCGCGTCTCCCTACCTGCAATTTTATTAATTAACCCCAGGTAAGGGTACGGCATTGCCGTACCCCTACGTCTATCATGGTTTTTGATAGCGTTTGGGTGTATCACCCGAAGTGCGATCGCCTAAATCAAACACCACTTTAAATTGCATATTCGGCACTCGCTGACGCAACAACTGCAGATGTCCGTCCGCATCTGAGCTATTGGAATATCGCCCAATTATCGCCCACTTCCCCGGTGGAAGTAGACGAGCAACAGCCCAAGGCTTAAGGCATTCTTTATACGTCATAATAATCTTGTCTCCTGAATAGTTGGGAGCCAGAGCCAGCCAGTGACTTTTCCAGGGTTCCGGGCTGGCTTCTGACTTTGTTGCGTGTTGCAACATTATCACTCTACCAGTATTCTTGGAAAAATACAAGTAAATTTTGATACTTAAATAGACTAAGTATGCAATACCTCACTGACATACTCGTAGGGGCACGGCATTGCCGTGCCCTTATAATATTCAAAACCCATAGACAACGAGGAATCACACCACAGTAAGCAAGAGATTTATTTTTGATGTGTAATTTTATACTTTCACCGCAGTCGTCTTTGTTGAAAGTCTTGATAAGTAGTAGAAGCCGATTAACTCAGGAAGAAATCATGCTAATCTCACGCTAGCAGGAAGCATTACGGACGATATTGAGCTATATTTCTTGACGAAATCAGGAAAATTCCTGTTTAGTTGGTGAATTACGAAAGAAATGCTTATGAAACGCTATCGATCGCTTCTGACTGTGCTTTTAGCAGCAGTAATGACATTGTTGGTGAGCTGCGGTAGCCCAACCGCTAAAAAACCCCCCACCTACACAGCGGAACAGATTGTGCAAATTCAGAAATCTGCTGCCAGCGTAACCGAACTGCGGGATAAAATGTCCATCCTCGGAACTGACATTCAAAAGCGTGACTGGACAGATATTGACTCGTTTATTCACGGGCCCTTGGGCGACCTCCGCCGAAAAATGAGCTACATCACTCGCGAACTCCTTCCCCAAGACCAAAAAGCAGCGAGGGATGCAGCCAAAGACTTGTTCACCCGTTTAGAAAGTATTGATCTTGCTGCTACCGACGGTGATTATCCCAAAGCGCTAGAGAATTACCGAGCTGCATTAAGAGACTTTGATGCATTTTTGCGGCTAATTCCTGGACAAGGTGAATCTGCGGCGAGTGCCTAAATGAGTCACGTTGCAATTATTGGGTGCGGGATTGTTGGCGCAACAATTGCCTACGAACTGAGTCTAGTCAGTGGGTTAGATATCACTGTCTTCGATCGCCAACGTCCAGCACAAGCATCAACGGGGGCTGCACTCGGCGTCCTCATGGGAGCGATTAGTAAAAAAGTCAAGGGCAGGGCGTGGCAGTTGCGACAAACGAGTATGCAGCGCTACGAAACCCTGATTCCTGAACTAGAGGCACGCACGGGATTGCACATTCCTTTTAACCGCAGTGGCATTGTCATGCTTTGTTTTGCTGGAGAAGATTTAGCATCTTGGCAGACGTTGGCAAACACTCGTCAAACGCAAGGTTGGCAACTCGAAATCTGGGATGCTCAAGCCTTGCAGTCCCACTGCCCTCAAGTGTGCAATGAAACCATTGTCGGTGCGATTTATTCTCCTCAAGACCGACAAGTAGACCCAACCATTCTCACACAGGCATTAGTAGCGGCGGCCCAACGCAACGGCGTGACTTTTAAATTTGACGTTGCGGTTGAGGGGATTCAATGCAAAACAGTTGAGGGTGACCAACAGCGCATCTGTTACCAGCTTCACACCCCTGCCGAGACGTTGGATATTGATTGGCTCGTCGTAGCTGCTGGATTGGGTTCGCTCCCCCTCACTGCTTCACTCAACCAAGCGATTGAACTCAAACCGGTTTTAGGGCAAGCGTTGCATCTGAGGTTAGAGCATCCTTTAGGTTATGCAAATTTCCGTCCAGTGATTACGGGTAATGATGTTCATATCGTGCCCGTGGGTGAGCGGGATTACTGGGTTGGTGCAACGGTGGAGTTTCCTGATGCAATAGGTGAAGTCGTTGCAGAACCTGCCTTGCTAGAACAGGTGAAACAGGAAGCGTTTGCCTTTTGCCCTGCTTTAGCCGAAGCTGAAATTCTTCGCACTTGGTCGGGCAAGCGCCCCCGTCCAGAAGGACGCCCCGCTCCCGTTATCGGTCAACTTCCGGGTTATAGTAACGTCCTCCTCGCTACCGGCCACTACCGCAATGGCGTTCTCCTCGCCCCCGCAACCGCCCAAGCAATTCGTGATGCGCTCATTGCATGATGCACAAAACGATGCTATTGCTGTTCAACCTGAAACTCGAAATCTAGTCGTGAAGTCGCCTCAAAAAAAATAAAAAATGTATAAAGGAAGACGTAGGAAAAAGAATTCTTCTGAGACACTTATATATAGATTCAATGGGGTCAGCTAATATAAAGACCCTAACCATAAAAAACCAAATGGGGTCAGCTAATATAAAGGCCCTAACCATAAAAAACCAAATAGAGTCACCTAACATAAAGACCCTATACCTATATAAATCTATTGGTTTTTAAGAACCAGCTTCCTAGTTTAGAGAAGCTGGATTTTTACTTTTTTAAGTCATTCATCATTCCTATTGTTTACAAGTTTTGGCAGTGAAAAGTAGAAGGTAGCCCCATAATTTACCCTCCCTTCTGCCCAAGTTCTACCCCCATGACGGTGGATGATACGCTGAACATTCGCAAGTCCAATGCCAGTTCCGTCAAACTCTTGAGAGCTGTGTAGGCGTTGAAACACACCAAAAAGTTTGTGAACGTACCGCATATCAAATCCTACGCCATTATCTCGAACAAAGAATATAACTTCGCGATCGCTGTTGGTACTGCCGATTGTAATTTCCGCTTGGTCGCAGTAGCCTGTGTACTTGACTGCATTTTCCATCAGGTTATAAAGCACTAAGCGCACCATAGCCGGGTCCGCCTCAACCTGAGGTAACTCCTCCAGCTGCCAGTGAATAGCGCGTCCCTGTGTTTCCTGCTCTAGTTCCCGTTGCACTTGTTGAACCATTTGATTCATATCGAGTACGGTGTAGCGCATTTCTGTGCGACCCATGCGGGAAAATGCCAGTAAGTCATCGATTAAGTTGCCGGCGAGTCTTGCAGTCTGGGTGATGATATTCAGATAACGCTGACTGGTTTCATCGAGAGTGTTCGCCGCCTGTTTCTGTAGCAAGTCTGCGAAACCATTAATATGACGAAGGGGGGCACGCAAATCGTGAGAGACTGAATAGGAGAAGGATTCGAGTTCTTGATTGGCGGCTTCTAATTGTGCCGTGCGCTCTTTGACTCGTTGTTCGAGGCTTTCATTGAGTTGTCGAATTTCGGCTTCTGTCTTTTTGCGATCGCTAATATCTAAAAATACGCCAACACATCCTCTGGGTTGACCCTGTTCATCAAACAAGGGTGCTGCATACTCTAAAAGCTGAGTGCTGTCCCCATTGTCGTAGATGATATCAACTTCTAAGTTCATCACTTCAACCCCATGAGCGGCAGCGTACTGCATGGGTAACTCATCCACACTCAGTTCCCGGCCTTGGCGGTAAACTTTAAAATTTGAAGGTCTTTCGCCTTCTGGAGCGCTTAAGGAAGCATTGACATCGGGAGAAATCCGCAGTTGTCGAGCTAAAGCAGGATTAATCCGGATGTGACGACATTGAGCATCCTCACCGATACCAATGCCAATCGGGATGACATCAAGCAAGGTTTCTAACTCTTTGATGCGGCGATTGAGCGATTGGTTGAGTTTGAAAATCTCTTCCTCAGCACCTTTGCGATCGCTAATATCGATACACGAACCGATGTAACCTAGAAAGTGCCCATCTGGTGTAAAGCGGGGAATCCCCGTATCCAAAACCCAACGGTACTCTCCATCAAAGCGCTGGAGGCGGTACTCCATCTTAAAATTTTCACGGGCATCAAAAGCCGTTGTATAGGTATCTATGCAGCGCTGAAAATCGTCGGGATGAACCCCTTGGGCCCAACCATTGCCCAATTCCTGTTCCATGGTGCGTCCGGTAAAGTCGAGCCAAGGTTTGTTGAAGTAATTGCAGAGCTTATCCACACCCGACATCCAAATTAGGACTGGAGCTATATCAGCCATCTGGCGAAATCGTTCTTCACTTTCGCGTAGCGCTTCAATCACCTGTTGGCGTTCAGTAATGTCTTCGGCAATGCCAGCAAAGCGATAAACTTCTCCTAATTCCTCTCTAATCGGAAAACCGCGATCGTGTATCCAACGAATTGTTCCATCCGGACGCACAATGCGATACTCTTCGTCGTACTCTCCCTCTAACACCTGCTCGCAGAAAGCCTTCTGAACCCGCTCTCGATCTTCCGGATGAATCGCATCAATCCATTGTCTGAAATTCGCCTTTAAGCTTTCACAAGTGCGTCCCCAAATCTGCTCATAGGCGGGACTAACATAAATCAACCGGTATGACTGAGGTTCTGAAATCCAAAAAACATCTTGGATTGTCTCTGCCATCTTGCGAAACCGCTCTTCACTTTGGCGCAACTCATCCTCCAAATGTTTGCGATCGCTAATATCAACCGACATCCCCGCTAGCAAGCGCCGCCCGGTGCCGTCTTTGAAGGGAAACTTGAAGGACATCCAATAGTGTTGCTTGCCGCCCTGGGAAAATGACTCTAGAACCTCTAAAACCTGGTTATTCTCCAGCACCGCTTTGTCATTCTCACGGACTTGATGAGCGACATCAGTTGGAAATATATCAAAATCAGTCTTTCCCTTATACTCGCTCAGCTTGATATCAAAGAGATGTTCGGCTGTGCGATTAAAGAAAATGTAGCGCCCCTCCTCATCTTTGATAAACGCTGTTGTCGGGCTATAGTCCATAAAACTTTGGAACAAATTCTGGCTTTCGCGTAGCGCTTCCTCTGCTTGTTTGCGCTCGGTAATATCTTGAAAAACGAGGATGCAGGTTGCTGGATGGCCGTGCATGGACGGTAAAGTGTCGGCAAACACGAGTAAGGAGCGTATTTTCGTTGCTGTGTGCCAATCCATCTCAAACCCGTGTAGTCGTTCGCCTCGTGCCACCCGTACTCCTGGCATCTGCTCATTGGGAATGCGTTTACCTGCCGCATTGGTGCAGTAGTAAACGGTGTGATACTCCTCAGTAGGTTTATCGGTAGGAAATTCACCTCCTGCCATCTCATCTGCTGCCCGATTGGCATAGGTAACTCGTGCTGTTCCCGGTTCAATCAACAGTAGTGGTGTTGGTAAAAAGTTCAGCACTGCTTCCAGCCATTTTTGCTGATTTTGCAGTGCAGCGGCTTCCTTTCGTAGCGCTTCAGACTCGGCTAGAGCTTGTGTTGTTGCTTCTGCTTGGGCGCGTGCCAACCGCTCTTGTTCTAACAGGGTGCGTTCTGCTTCTGCACGTTTGCGATCGCTCACATCCGTTACCATTGCGATCGCACCTTGAAACACTCCTGTTTCACTAAAGATTGGACTGGTAGAGACGATAGTCCATAGCAGTGAACCGTCTTTGCGGCGGTAGCAACAGTCAAACTGCTCATTAACACCTTGCCGACGCTGTTCAAAGCGTTGCGCTTGCTCCCGTACTCCTACATCCATAAAGTCAACAATAGGACGGTCAAGCATTTCCTCTACGCTATAGCTCAGCATCTCGGACATCCGTGGGT
Organism: Cyanobacteriota bacterium; assembly: GCA_040756535.1. Classification (GTDB taxonomy): domain Bacteria; phylum Cyanobacteriota; class Cyanobacteriia; order Cyanobacteriales; family Coleofasciculaceae; genus JBFLZA01. The sequence continues at coordinate 1,214 of JBFLZA010000465.1, read as the reverse complement.
TGGCATAATTAATTCGCCCCTGCGTATCCAACATCCAGATGCCTTCATAGGCGGTATCGATCAGACGACGATAACGTTCCTCACTGGCTCGTAGCTGCTGCACACTCACCTCAAGCCGCTGATTAGAAGTCCGTAACGCCTCACACAGTAAGCTGATGAGTATTCCCTCTAATATGAATAAGATCAGTCGCACAATGTTGCCTGGTGCAATTACCAGTGAATGGGTCGGAGCGATAAAAAAGTATGTACTACAGCCAGCCGACAACAAGGTGGCTAGCAGTCCCGCTGCCATCCCTCCGTACCAGGCACTCACCATCACTGCACCAAAAAACATGAGAAAAGGGCTATGGGTCATGGCAACCCAAGGGTTTAATAGCAGCATCAGCACCATGGCTGACAAAACGGCTAATACAGCGACACCATACCGCTGCCTGTGTGAGTGTGCCAGTATTACCATCTCGTCTAAGTTTCTTGTCTGGTAGTGATTAGAGAGCGAGTTAGATCTAGCCAGAGGTAGCCAAGTTTTTTAGTAGTCGTATTTATATTTTGAAAGTCTACTATTATCCCTTAACGGATTTAAGCGGTTAAAGCGCATTACTGTCAATCTCTCTGAAGAGAGATTGGATTTTCACCCTAAGGAAGGTTACAAAAATAAATAAGATCTGCAATAGTATTGCCTTCTCAGATGAAAAAATGTTACAAAAGTAAATAATCAGTTCAAAGCCATCTACACAGTTATGTCCTACCAGCCTCTGGGTAAACCACGCCCTCTTGGGCGAGTTATTCTCTTGTCTATCGCCACACTCATGCTCTACTACGGCTGGTACAAGTGGATTATTCAAGAGGAACTGCGACGGTACAACGGCTATGGGTGGTCGGGTATGCTATGCTTACTCCCTTTTGTCTTGGGCGTAGCAATACCGCAAGCGTTATGGATACTTGATCCCGATGTTCCGGGATGGTTTGGATGGGTTTCCCTTCTAGGTGTGATCTGGATTTACATAGTTCAGTTCAGATTGTACCGAAAGGTTAACGAACTCTATCGTCAGGACGGATTGAAAGAACCACTAAGGGTATGGTGGCTGTTTGTACCGGGTTTAAATTTGATCGTTGGCTTACGACAAATTCATTTCTTGAGTCAATACTGGGCAAACCAACAACATATCACTGTTAAAGACCCAGTCGCTCAAAGTTTTCCCTTTCTTTCCGCTAAC
>JBFLZA010000464.1:0-7684 GCA_040756535.1 Cyanobacteriota bacterium | reverse complement strand
TATTAATCATTTGGTTATTGGTTACTGACTGTTGAAATGATTGAAACTGGGCAGACTACTGCTTCTCCAAATCCTTAGCAGTGTCAAACCGCTTAATCAAATCTGTAATAATGCGCGGGTCATTCGTTCTTAAGCCCACTTCTCTCTCCGGGCTTTTGGTGCCAGAGGTCAAAAAGTTGTGACTTCCTAGCATCGTCCATGAGCGATCGCACACGATAAACTTCTCATGGGTTCCCAGTAACTTTAGCTGGAATCGATCTGGATATTTCTGCTCTAAAATTTTCAGTTTGCTTAGTCCGCAGGGAAATCGCCTGACCTTTCGCCTAGCAATTCAGACGATTATGTTGACAATTTGTCACAGCTACCTCTATTTCCACTCTTCTATCCTAGAAAATTCCGGATTTGTGACTACATAGCGCACTATTACCCTATCCCCAATATGTAACTTTGTGGGGAGCAAGCCTTCGGAGGCTGAACCAAAACCTGAATGAAACACCTGGTACGCTTGAAATCCCTCTGCAAATTGATAGGCTACAAAGTAGAAGTCTTTCCGGTTCTCATCATCTGACACAAACCACAGGTCTGTGATTTTCCCTGGTGTTAATTGCCCGTTATACTTTAGTCCTTGATTTCTCTGATTGATTCTCCAGGCTTGCCAAAAGCAATATAACCCTATAACTCCCAAAAGAAGAACTAGGGCTATAGAAAGTATTCCCGGCTCTGCGGTAGATAAAAAGTAATAAATAGACATCAACCACAAGAGAATACCGTTAATTAAACACGTTGGCATCAAAAAATGGGCAATAGTGCCTCCAAGCCACTTAGGACGACGGTGCCTTAAGTCTGACTGGCTAAAGGATGGGTGGCGCACACGACCAACTTTTTTGGCTTGCTGCCAACACTCACGGTTAAAAATAGCCCCTTCAAAGTCTGTTCTTTCAAATGTGGCTAGGGTGCAATCTGCATCGATTAAATCAGCATTACGAAAGCTTGTCTTCTTGAATCCCGGGTTGATAACACTTCGGAAGTTAGCACCTCTGAGGATAGCGTTGGTAAAGTCCGCACCTTGGATATCGGCTCCTTCAAGGTCAATACCTGAAAGGTCTTGACCCTTGAAAGATTGGTATGCGAGCCTTGCTTTGCGAAAATCCCTTTCCCCAGATTGATAAAGCCTTAGAAGCTCCTTGCTTTTATACCGCTTGGGTTTCATAGCTTTTAGGCATTAGTATCAAATCAGAATATGACGCTAATATAGCCAATTCGTCATCAGCCGCTAATTAGCTGAAAACTTTATTTACAGGGAGCCTAAATTCGGGGTCACGATAATGAATGGCGAGATTACTTAATATGATTGCAAATTGTTGTACAGTGCGAAATTAAATGATATCAAGACAAATTTGTGTCGCTCGCGCAAAGTCGCTTCACTGCACTTCTTATGCCAGATAAATCTGCACCAGAAATTGAACTGATACGCGCGGCGTATGCTGCCTTCAACGCGCGAGCTATTGATGCCGCCCTTGCCCTAATGACTCCCGACGTGTCTTGGCCAAAGGCGTTCAAAGGCGGTTTTATTCGTGGAACTGAGGAAATCCGTGCTTACTGGACGGAGCAGTGGAGCGAAATTAATCCACACGTTGAGCCGGTTGCCTTTTATCCGGAGGATGCTGGGCAGGTTTTGGTGGAGGTACATCAGGTCGTGCGCGATCTTGCCGGAGCTGTGCTTGCTGATGAACACGTTGGTCATCGTTATACCATTGAGCATGGCTTGATTCAAAAGATGGAAATCTGTCCCCCTCCATTGTCGGGTCACTGAGCCTAAGAAGGGGCTATAACGAACGGCGGGGAGTATCTGGCATAAAGAGGTCTTTCGCGCCTGATGCTGTTTCCTTGCAAACTGCCACGACTTCAAAACCAGAGAGTTGTGCGTAACTCACCAAGTCTTTTTCTTGGCGATCGCAACTTTGCTCATCCGTCAAAACGCGACAATAAATGGCGACCCGATACGGCTTTGGCTGTCCCATCTAAACCCCTAAAAAATCAGCGACCAGGATGCTCGATCCTGCGTCGGAAAAGAGCCTGATTAATTGTCCCATTTAGGGAAGTCTTTTTATGGGACAAACATACTCAGTCAAGAAGCTGTTTTAGTTAAATGTTTAGTTAAGTGTCTAGACAATCGGCTAGTGATTAAATGAGATGAACTGCTGTAGCGTGTATCAATCGTTCGCAATTGCGTCCGAGAATTGAAAGAATCGCTGCCCAAGTTCCAATTGGAACGTAATAAGTCTTTGTTGCCTAGTCGTTTAATCGGGCGGGTGAACAGCGATCTCTTTTCTCTATTTCCACTGATGCAATCGCCTTAGATTTACAAGGGCAATCGCACCTCACGCACTATCATCCCTCCACCCGCACTGCGGACAATCCCAATGTATCGGGGGCGTTTTATATTTTGGGAAAGGCATCTCACACTGTGGACATCTGCCCGTAAACATCGGGTGATAATCCAGTAGTTCTAGCTTTGACTCTGGCGTGAATCGTTGCCGAGGCGTGGGTACTGGTTCACCGTCATAAATTGGTCGTTCCGGCATTAGCTCACCATTAACAAATTTTGTTCTCTCTGGTGCCCACGCTTCCTCCGGTTCCTCTGGTTCGGCGGGGGGTCGGAAGTCGAGACAGCGATCGCTATCTGGTCCTGTGGGATGCACAGCACACACTATAATAACGGCTTGGGTCAATCCGCTGCACTAGGGGTGTCGGGGCGCGTTGTGTTCTGAAGAAAACCATGCCTAAATTTCTCAATTATTAATGAGTGCTGGTATTCATAATCAGGATCAAACTGTGGTACGTCCATATTCATTTCTTCAAATGTAATCATTTCGGGCCATCGATTATTAGCTGACAGAATTGACTTACGGATTTCTGCAATTGCAGATATTACTACTGAGTTTGGATTGATATGTTGCTCAAAAAGCTCAAAATATAGACAAAAAAGGAGTGCCCCATAAATTTGACAAAACTTTTCATAGTACAAGGGCAAATGCTTAACTGAAAAGGTAACTTTATCTTCTAAATTTCCCCATCCCAATCTCAATAATGCCTGTGAGCTAAAGTGAACGGTGCTTGATGTAAGCCTGTAAATAAAGTCATAGAGCAGATCTAGAGCCTCTGGTGCTATCTTTTTAGCAAGTTCTCGAACTGGAGGAATGTTTTTTCTATCGAAATTTGGCCATCCATTTGTGCGCCAAATATTTTTCACCTCATCCTTATACATTTTAAGCAATGATTCACTTTCTTCATTCCATGTAATTACGGGCTGAAATGATCGATATTTTTCAAAAAATAGTTGCTGGTTTTTTACTCTTTCAGCTTGTTCAATAAATTGGAGATAGACCAGAAGACGTTCAGATGTTTCATATTCCAGTCTTGAAATAAATCCCAAAACGATTAAATCTTCAGTAATTCCTCTCAAAGTGCTAATGGAGAAAAAGTAAGACTCAGTGCTTGTACTATTGTAAACAAATTGCAAGAACTCGTAGCATTTTGCAAGTGATGCACGCAAACAAGACAAGAAAAACTTTGGTTGTGGCAAAACCTGGCTTTGAGCAAAATCAATGATAAATTCGTCAACTTTGTTAAGAAGGGTTCTTATTTCCTCGGGTCTTTCAGCCATTTCAATTACTCTTAGAAAATTTTTTAATCTCACTAAAAACTATCGTTACGCAGGCAGCCTTTCGGTTAAGTTTCTACAGAGGATTTAAGCACTCACCCGGATGCAAAACGGATTCCTCCTCGCCAAGTACCAGCGTTGGGCTGCCTTCCAATACCAAGATAAATTCTTTTTGCTTTGAGTGGCTGTGAGCAAGAGCAGAAACTGTACCAGGTGAGAAATGGATTAAATTAACCCCAAGATGAGTCAACCCAAAAGACCCGCCCAGTTTTCGCTTTTGTCGCCCCTTCACAAGGGAAGCATAAGGTTTTGGATATATCGTCTTACCGAGTGGTACTGAAATTAATTCTGCTGAAATTGGGGATTGCTTCACAACTCATCCTCCCTCGTTATGTTAATGACATAACAAACCTAAGTTTTCTTCCCCTTTCCAGTACGTTTTGTGCAAGTGTTTGAGGTTGTCGGACTAGAAAGGGCGGCTGCATGGCGTAAGGTTATGCATCTACTAGCAGAGGATATATTTGCCAGGGAGTAAACTAAGTAGCCTAACGCCCAGCAGCACCCGCTGCCCTGCGCCTCTGAAAGTTAATGACAGGCAAGCGTCTCGGCGGTCGGGTACATACCATTGTTAGGAAGCGGCTACGAGAGATTTGAAAGCAACAGATTACGCATCTTTGCCCACCCATAGATGAACTCTCTGATTTCCTTTGTGCGATTATCAAGCTCACCCTTACCATTCTTTATACCAAGTAACGACTTCTTAGCTAGGATTTTGGGGATTAATTCTAAGCCATCCTCGTTGTAAGAAGCATCTTCGTAACCCGGATTTAGCCAATGCGCGAACAGAAAATAACCGCGCTCGGTGAAATAGTCTATGGTTTCAAACCCATGCTCTTGATATTGGATTGAGCACAATACAATGCGAGGGTTGTGGGAAGGAACGATTGTTTCAATATCCGTTTTCCTCTCTTCAGGAGAGCCACTAACTAAGAACACCTCAACGTACTCATTACTACTCAGGTAGAGCTTTCGCAACTTTGTACCTGTACGCACTTTTGTTTTAAATAGCTCATTCCAAGTAGAGCTTTTCCCGGAACTTCTATTACCGATAACCGTAACCACTAATTTTTCGCTCATCTCAAGACCTCCTAATTCCTGCGCTCAACTTGCCATCTAACTATTATTAGGCTGAAAAATTTTGCCTATTCATTTACTCCTGGGAGATAGATAGAATTGTTCCGTATATCTTTAAGCGCGATCTCCCCTCGCTGTAGGTTGGGTTAAGTCTGTCAAGCTCTTGCTTGTGAATCAGTAGGTAACGTGAACCATAACATGACTCGATTGGGCGATCACATTAAGTTGAAAGATAGAATGCGATCGCCCAATTAGATTTCAAAATGTGAATCTAACTGTCACACTTCACTCTACAAGTTACGGTCTTACCTGCAATCTCTAAAAGTTCCAATTAAAACTTCCAATGATTGACCTTTATTTGATTACAACCTGTAGCTCATGTCGTATACATAGCAGGCTAACAACTCAAATCAGCAGCAGATAACCTTGAACTCAGCACTAGCGGCTCTCAACCGTTTGCTGTATTTGAATTGTTAGCCTGCTCAATGCATCACTATGGGAATTTAAGCAATCATGATTCCACCTCCGCTTGGACTTTCCACATAGTCCCAATATCGTCCTTCTTCTAACCCTGATACACCTGGACCATCTGAACCATCTGAATCCTCTGAATCATCAATAGTTTGCTGAATAGCTTGAGCACATTTATTTGCAGCCGAATTGATTTGAACGCTAGTAAGAACCATACCTGCGGCTATTGCCACACCAGTACCAGCAGGCCCAGCACCAGCAAGCCTTGCTTGATTTAATGCATATACACCTGCAAACGACAACATTGCTTCAGCCACTTCTTTAACACACTCTTTTTTTAGCTCTTCAGTGCTTTTTCTTGCACTAGATACACTTGAACCAACCATACTTTGGGAGAGGTTAGCTAAAGAAATGACAGATAGAACTGGCGAATCAGGACTTAAACGAAACTCAAGGCTATTAGTAACAGTAGCTGCTGTAATCCCTGATAGTTCTTCCGGAAAAATCCCTATAAAAACCTGCTGCCAACTTCCCCAATTTCCTCCAGGCGAGGTTTGTGAGATTTGGTACGATTCGCCATCAAAACCTAAAGCAACTACTTGAAGAGTACCATTTGGTTGTCTACTCGCTGAGAGTTGCATCCATTGTCCCTTCAAAGAACTCCAACCACCAAAAACACCATTAGGTGTAGCTTGTGAGCAGCGCCAAACCGCCTCATCCATTCCAATAGCAAAAACTGTAAGCCGACCATCTTGATTAGCAGCTACAGCAAACTGTTTCCACTGTCCCTTCAAAGAACTCCAACCACCAAAAACACCATTAGGCGTAGCTTGTGAGCAGCGCCAAACCGCCTCATCCATTCCAATAGCAAAAACTGTAAGCCGACCATCTTGATTAGCAGCTACAGCAAGCTGTTTCCACTGTCCTCCCATGCTATTCCAAGAACCCCAGGTTCCTGTACTGTCTGTCCATTTGTGCCAAATAGCTCTATCTTTACCAATGACAAACATTTCAGGACGACCGTCTTGATTAGTCACAAGGGAAGGCATAAGGCAATTTCTCCTATCAGGATTATCCGTTAGAACTGCTGGATAACACGCTAGTTTTAAGGAATTAAACAGAAATTTTGCAGCTTAAGCTCGCTATCTTGGGTGTTATCCATCACTTCTGATAGTTAATACTGCAAATCTTGGGTACTATCCGTCACTTTTGCTAAATAATATCCCCTATATCGGTCTTATTTAGCATTAACCAATGCCGAGACCGACCGCTCAGATGCGGCTTTTCCGCTTGCTATCTAAACGGGATAAAATTGCTTCTCGTCCCAGTCGTACTCCCAGCCCAAACCATCTGGATCTAAACTTTGAACCCATTGTCCAAAATCATCTCTGTTCCGGCGACGGGTGAGCGTGCTGGTATCTATCCCTAGTCTTTCTGCCAGACGGCTCTGGATGAGCGGTTCCGATGGTGGAGACTGACGCTTTTGAGACGAACTGCTTTTTTTAGAATGAGGCGGGTTACTTTTTTGAGCAGTCTTACTGGAGAGCTGGCTGCTTCGTTTTTCCCCTTCCGTTCGGGGCAATGATTCTACTGCCGCCGCTAGCTCAACAACCATTTCTCTCAACTCCCCTAGCTTTCTCAGTTCCGTTTCCAGACTAGATAAGCGTTCTCTGAGTTTTGCTATCGCGGTGCTATCAGGATTGATATCACCCATTTCCGCTTCTAGGTTTTCAATCCTTTGAGTAAGTTCTGCTATCGCGGTGCTATCAATTTCGATAGCAGGATTGAACTCAATGTTGCTATCAATCGCTGATATCAATGATTGTAAGCCTGAGAGAATTTGCGGCGTCCACCCCTGCCGATGCAGACGAGATAATTCACGCACAGCAGGGATTAGCGGAGTAGGAACGCGAGTCATTTGGCTGGGAGGAGAGTCAGGCATAGTGATATCAAAGGCGATCTCAAAAATGATAGCCCAATGCTATCAATACTTGATATCAATACGGCTGAATGATTGAGAGGCAGATTCAGTGATATCAGCCTTGATAGCCGAATGCTATCAAATTTAAGGAGTTCAACCGCTATCAATATCAGTCTTGATATCAAGGCAGTCGAATGATTGAGAGTAGAGGGAGATCCAGTGATATCAGCGTTGATAGCCTAATGATATCGATATCAATACTGATAGCCCAATGCTATCAATTCTAGTGATATCAATCGCTATCAATCTTGATATCAAAACGCTTGATTCCGAGCATTTTCCCCATAATATATCTTATGAGAATCTTTGTTCCCACAGTCGAAGATGAAAGAGCTGGTCACGGTCTCTCATTTCCAAGCCTTATCCCCCACCGTCACCGTACTGGCGGAAGCGAATCCAGCATTGGTTTATCTATCCGGGTTGGGTAGCGGTTC